>NVWO01000009.1 GCA_002746255.1 Rhodospirillaceae bacterium
GCCGCATAGGCGCGGCGGTTGGCATCGGTGATTGTCGTGCCGAGCGCGGTCACGCCAAGGACGCGCCCGCCATTGGCGACAATCCGGCCATCCTCCGTCGCGCGCGTGCCGGCGTGGTAGACGGCAACGCCCGGCAATTTTTCCGCCGCATTGATACCGTTGATTTCCGTTCCCTTTTCATAGGCACCCGGATAGCCCTTCGCGGCCAGAACGACGCAAAGGGCGGCCTCTTGCCGCCAGCGCAGGGTGATGTCGTTCAGACGGCCCTCCTGGGTCGCGACAAGGGCTTCGAGAAGGTCTGAATCCAGCCGGGCCATCAGGACCTGGCATTCCGGGTCGCCAAAACGAATGTTGAATTCGATCAGCTTCACCCCCCCCTTGCCAATCATCAGACCGGCGAACAGCACGCCCTGAAAGGGACAGCCTTCCGCCACCATGCCGCGAACCGTCGGCTTTAAAATACGCGCCATAACCTCATCAACAATGGCGTCGGTAACGATGGCGGCTGGCGAATAGGCCCCCATGCCACCGGTGTTCGGCCCCACATCGCCGTCCCCAACTGCCTTGTGATCCTGGGCGGCAATCAGCGGCAGAACATGTTCGCCATCGACAAAGGCAAAGAAACTTGCCTCTTCACCTTCAAGATATTCCTCAATGATAATTTCGCGGCCTGCCGCACCGAAACGGGCATCGACGAGCGCCGCTTCAATGGCGGCTTCCGCCTCTTCCAGACTGTGAGCCACGGTCACCCCTTTCCCCGCCGCCAGGCCGTCCGCCTTGATGACGATTGGGACACCTTGTTCATGCAGATAGGCCTTTGCCGCCGCAACGTCCGTAAAACGCGCATAGGCCGCCGTTGGGACGCCGTATTTCGCGCAGATGTCCTTCATAAAGCCCTTTGAGCCTTCAAGGGCGGCCGCCTTTTTATTGGGGCCGAAGGCCGGAATACCGGCAATTTCCAACGCGTCCACCAGACCAAGGACCAGTGGCACCTCTGGGCCAATGACAACAAAGGCGATGCGTTCGTCTTGCGCAAAACGAACGAGGCCCTCGACATCATCCGCCGCGATGGGTACGCATTTCGCAAGAGCCGCAATGCCGGCATTCCCCGGCGCGCAATAAAGCACCTCACAAAGCGGCGATTTTACAATCGCACGTGCCAGCGCATGCTCGCGGCCACCGCCGCCAATCAAAAGCACCCGACCGGGCAAAGCCGGTGTTGTCATCTTCTTCCCCTATCTGACTATTTTCGTGGACGCCTTTCCCTTGCGCCGTGCCTCTTGATATCATCGGAACCCATGAGGAACAATTCGCCCGAACCGGACGCCCGCCCGAACATCGCCGAATACAGCGTAAGCGAGCTTTCGCTCGCCCTCAAACGAACGGTTGAGGCGGCCTTCGGCCAGGTGCGGGTGCGCGGCGAAATTTCCGGCTTCAAGCGCGCGACCTCCGGTCATTGCTATTTCAAGCTGAAAGACGAAAAGGCCGTGCTGGACGCCATCTGCTGGCGCGGCACGAAGCTCGACCTGTCACCCGAAGACGGGCTTGAGGTCATCTGCAAGGGCCGCATCACGACCTATCCGGGGCGCTCAAACTACCAGATCGTCATCGAGGAAATGGAGCTGGCCGGCGAAGGCGCGCTTCTAAAGCTTCTCGAAGCACGGCGCAAAAAACTGGACGGCGAAGGCCTCTTCGCCGCCGAGCGGAAAAAGCCCCTGCCCTATCTGCCAGAACGGATCGGCGTTGTCACGTCGCCAACCGGGGCCGTCATCCGGGATATTCTGCACCGGCTGGACGACCGTTTTCCACGCCACGTCCTGTTGTGGCCCGTCCTGGTCCAGGGTGAGGGCGCGGCCGCCGCGATTACGGCGGCAATCGAAGGCTTTAACCGGCTGGAGAAAGACGGCCCCATTCCCAGGCCGGACGTGCTGATCATTGCCCGGGGCGGCGGCAGTCTGGAAGATTTGTGGGCATTCAACGAAGAAAATGTCGTGCGCGCTGCGGCGGCATCCAAAATCCCGCTGATTTCCGCCATTGGCCATGAAACGGATACGACGCTGATCGATTTTGCCGCCGACCGGCGCGCGCCGACCCCAACGGCAGCGGCGGAAATGGCGGTGCCGGTGCGCGCCGAATTGCTGGAGGATGTCCTCAATCATTCCCGCCGCCTGGTCGGAACGATGACGCGTTTTCTCGACGGCAGACGCCTGCAAGTGGCGGCGCTGACGCGCGGCCTGCTCGACCCGAAATCCCTTCTTGAAATGGCAACGCAGCGTCTGGACGAATGGACGGACCGCCTGGAAGGAACGATGACGCGTTTTCTCGACGGCAGGTGCCTGCAGGTGACGGCGCTGGCGCGCGGCCTGCTCGACCCGAAAGCTCTGCTTGAAATGGCAACGCAGCGTCTGAATGAGCGGGCAAACCGCATGGAAACCGCCATCGCCCAAGCCCTGGAAACCCACCGACGCCATCTGACCGGGACCGGCCGCCTCCTCGAAAGCCTTTCCTATGCCCGCGTGCTGGATCGCGGCTTTGCCCTTGTGCGCGACCGAAAAGGCGAGCCGGTTACATCGGCGAGCGCAACAAAGCCCGGCATGGCGGTCGGCATCCATTTCCACGATGGCCATATCGGTGCCGTCATCGATGGGGATGCCATTGATGGCAATGCCATTGCTGGCACAAAAGAAAAAAAGCCAACCCCGGCAAAGAAGAAGCCGGTGAAAAAGATAAATCAGGGAGATCTTTTTTAATGCCGGGGATACGGGTTGCCATCGCCTGTTTTTTTGCGGCCCTTTTTCTCTATTCGCCAGCCCTTTGCGCCGGCGGCAAAATCGATTTCAATTTCAAGGGGGCCTTCCACCAGGGCGGCCTCGTAACCGGCAAAGCACCTGCGGGTTCGACGCTGCATTTCGAGGGGCGCGCCCTGCGAATTTCCCGGGCGGGGGCATTCGTCATCGCCTTTGGCCGTAACGCGAAGGCCGACGCCGATCTGGCCTACCGTCTGGCCGATGGCAGCGAAGGCGTGCGCCACCTGACCATCGCATCACGGGACTTTCCCACCGAAAAAATTAATGGCCTGGCCGCCGACAAAGTAACCCCCGACGCCGCCAGAATGGCGCGCATCCGTGCGGAAGGTGCCCTCCTTGCAAAAGCCCGGCGTGGCGACCACGACGAGGCTTTCTTCGTGAACGGCTTTTCCTGGCCGGTCCTGGGGCGGATCAGCGGCGTTTATGGCAGCCAGCGCATCTTGAACGGCGTGCGCCGCAGCCCCCATTCCGGCACCGACATTGCTGCGCCAAGGGGAACCCCGGTGACAGCCCCGGCGGACGGCATCGTCGCCCTACGCCATCTGGATATGTTTTTCACCGGCCAGACCCTGGTGCTCGACCACGGCCACGGGCTTTTCACGGTCTATGCCCATCTTGACCGCATCGACGTTGGAGAAGGGGCCCGGGTCAAAAAGGGCGATCCGATTGCCATCATCGGCGCAACCGGGCGGGCAACGGCACCGCATCTGCATTGGGGCATCAGCTGGTTTGGCATCGCCCTCGACCCCCAAAGCGCGGCCGGGGCCATGCCCGCGACAACACCACCCATTACGAAGGCCCGATAGCGCCTTTCTTCTTTCCCAGAAAGGGGCGAAGCAGGGCTTCAAAGGCGGCCCGGTCTTCCCATTCGATATGGACCGGCAGGGCCAGAATGCGCGCGCGCAAGGACGGCGGCAGCCGCATGGCATCCTTTACCGTCGTAACCGCCACCGCGTCCAGCGTTGCCGCCTCGTCAAGCAACGCTTCTATCTCGCCATCCCGATAGGGGTGATGATCGGAAAATTCCCGCGTCCCGACAATTTCAAGGCCGGCCTCGCGTAAGCTTTCAAAGAATTTCTCCGGGCGGCCAATGCCGGCAAAGGCCAGCACGCGACGGCCCTTTAATTGAGAAAATTCAGGTCCCGGTGCAAGCCGGGCGCGAAGAATGGGGAGACCTGCGGCCAGGCCATCCGCGACCCCGGTCCGGTCCTGGCCGATGAGGACGAGCCCCGCCGCCCGGCAAAGCCCGCGGCCAATCGGCTCACGCAAAGGCCCGGCCGGAAGCAGCCGCCCATTGCCAAAGCCAAAACCGCCATCGACGACAATCAGAGACATATCTTTCGCCAGGGTCGGGTTTTGCAGACCATCGTCCAGGATCAGGCAGGTCGCCCCAGCCGCCTCCGCCGCCCGGGCCGAAAGAGCCCGGTTGCCCCCGACCCAGGTTGGAGCAGACGCCGCCAACAACAGCGCCTCGTCGCCCACCTGGCTGGCGTCATGGTGGCCAGGCTCTACCAAAATAGGCCCCTTGGCACTACCGCCATACCCGCGACTAAGCAGATGCGGCGTGCCGCCATGTTCCTTAAAATATTCAGCAATTGCAATAGCTACAGGGGTTTTCCCAGTGCCGCCAACAACAAGATTGCCAACACAGATTACCGGTATGGAAGATCGGTATGGCTTGGCAAGGGCCCGGTGAAGCCATACCCCAGCGGCCCAGAGGCACCCGAGTGGAGCCAACGCCACGGCGCGCCAGCCACCCGCCTGCCAGAAGCGCGGGCTACGCATCCGGCCCCGCTTTGGCAGCAGCATCGTTGGGCGCAAGCCCAAGGCCATCAAGATAAGGCTGCACCCGTTCAACCACGCGATCCAGTACGCCCGCCTCGCCGGCGGCAACCTGCTTTGCCGCGTCCGCCATGCGCCGGCCCCGGTCGGGCCTTTCCAAAAGCGCCGCCACCGCGTCGGCCAGGGCATCGCCATTGGCGACCTGTTCCGACGCGCCGGCCAGTTGAAGGGCCTCGGCAATGCGGGCGAAATTTTCGACATGGGGCCCGTGCAAAATCGCGCAATCCAGCCGCGCCGGCTCCAGCAGGTTCTGCCCCCCATGGGGCACGAGCGAACCGCCAACAAAGGCAATCGGTGCCAGACGGTAGAAAAGGCCAAGCTCGCCCAAAGTATCGCCAAGGTAGATGTCCGTCGCCGCCGTCAGAACATCGCCGCCGGCCCGCCGGGCGACACAAAGGCCCTCGGCACGGAACCTTGCCGCCATCTTCACACCCAAGGCCGGGTGACGCGGCACCAGGAAGGTGAGCAACCCCGGATAGGCCGCTTTTAATTTGCCATGCACCTGGGCAGCAAAGTGCTCTTCGCCGGGATGCACGCTGGCCGCAAGCCAGCAGGGCCGGTTTTTCAAGCCTGCCTTAAGTTCGCCAAGGGGACCGGTCGCCACCGGCAGGGGTGGAGCGGCATATTTCAGATTGCCGACACAGGCGATGTTTTCACCCCCCAGACAGCGCAGACGGTCCACCGTCACGTCACTTTGGGCCAGAGAAAGCCGGAAGGTGCCGAGAAGCTTCGCCGCCAGACCGGGCACCCGCTGCCAGCCTCGAAAGGAACGGTCGGAAATCCGGGCGTTCAAAAGGACCGCCGGAAGATCCCGGGCCCGGATATCGGAAAGGACATTCGGCCAGAATTCCGACTCAACCCACAACACCAGATCCGGCCGCCAATGGTCAAGAAAGCGCGCCACAACCCCAGGCAGATCAATGGGCGAGAATTGATGAAGCCCCCCCTCTGGCAAGCGGTCCCCCATCAGCTTTGCCGAGGTGACCGTTCCGGTTGTGACCAGCACATGTGGCGACGGTGTCGCCTGGCACATACGCTCCACCAGTGGCAAAATCGAAAGGGATTCGCCGACGCTGGCCGCATGCACCCAAATAACCGGCCCCGGTGGCCGTGGAATGCCCGCAACGCCGAGACGTTCTGAAAAACGGGCCCGGTCCTCCTTGCCACGATACCGGCGCCAATGCAGGTAAAGGCGGATCGCCGGGGCACCAAGGACCGTCGCCACGCGATACAAGGCAAATACCATCAGCCGGACACTTCTTCCGTGGAGGGTGCCCGGCTGGCCTTCTTCCCTTCGTCCGGGCCTGCTTTTGGGATCGCCGGGTGGCCATATTTTGCATCTGCCACAACTGTCAGATCGTAGAGCCGGTCTTCCAGTTCCTGGCGCACGCGTTCAATCCCCGCCTCGTCGATGTCTTTTGGCACGTGGATCGGCTCCCCCCACACGAAGTGGCCGCGATTAAAGGGCGTGGCAAGAAAAAACCGGTCCCAGCTTGAAAGCAATTTGCAGCGCGATGCCGAGAACGTCAGCGGCAGGATCGGCACACCCGTCTTACTGGCAATCGTCACAGCGCCCGGCTTTGCCCGCATGCACGGACCACGGGGCCCATCCAGCGCCATCCCGATGGTGTTGCCGGAACGCACCGTCTTCAAAAGCCCGCGCAGTGCTGTCAACGCCCCCGTGGTTGCCGAACCAATGATTGTCCGAAAGCCAAAATGCGCCTGGGCGCGAATGCTGAGCATGCCATCCCGATGCCCGGAATTCAGCTGGGTAAAGGGGCGACGGCTTTCCCATGCGTAGGGCAGCATCATCAGCCGCCCATGCCAGAAGCAAACGATAAAGTTTTTATCCGCATCCCAGAAGGGTTGCGGATGCTCCCGTCCCTCGACAGACCAGCGACTCGTCCGGCGAACCAGAAAAACGTAAAACGCCATCAAGGCGCCAAGCAGGCGCTGCACAAAGTCAAAACCAAGAATTCGCTTGTGCAGCCGCACCGAATCAGACCTGAACGCAAGTTGGGGGCTGTGCCTCGGTCCCATTTTCGAACTGAAGCGCATAAAGCCGTGCATAGACCCCGTTCCGGGCAAGCAGCGACGCATGGGTACCTTCTTCGACAACGCGCCCCGCGTCGATCACATAGATAATATCGGCATCCTGAACGGTGGAGAGCCGGTGCGCGATCACCAGGGTGGTGCGGCCCTGCTTTAGCCGTTGCAACGCCGTCTGAACCTGACGTTCCGATTCGGTGTCGAGCGCCGACGTCGCTTCATCCAGCAACAGGATCGGCGCGTTGCGAAGCATCGCTCTGGCAATTTCGATGCGCTGGCGCTGGCCGCCGGAAAGCCTGCCGCCCCGTTCCCCGATTACCGTGTCATAGCCCTCCGGCAATTTGTCGATAAAGCTATCGGCTGCCGCCGCCTTCGCCGCCGCGACAATTGCGGCGTCGGTCGCGTCCGGATCGCCGTAGAGGATGTTTTCACGCACCGTGTTGTCAAACAGGCCTACCTCCTGACTGACAAGCCCGATGGTGCGGCGCAAGGTTGCAAGGGTTGTGTCGCGAACGTCCTGACCGTCGATTTTCAGGCTTCCGGAATTGACGTCATAAAAGCGCGGAATCAAATTTAAAATCGTGGACTTGCCACTGCCCGACGGGCCAACAAGGGCCGCCGTTTTCCCCGCCGGAACCGTAAGCGTCACGCCGTGCAGTGCCGGGCTGTTTTCTCCATAGGCGAAATGCACATCGCGAAAAACAATTTCACCCCCGGTCACCTTCAGCGGTTTTGCGTCCGCCCGGTCGCAGACCTTCGGGGCATCGTCAAGAAGTGCGAAGACCCGCGATGCCGCCGCAAGCCCCTCCTGAAGCGTCGCGTTCAGATTGGCGATGCTTTTCATCGGCTGATAGGCCATAAGCAGTGCCGCAATAAACGAGAAAAAAGCGCCCGGCGTCGTCGTTCCGGAAAGAACCTGGTTCCCCCCATAAAAGACGACGAAGGCAATCCCTAAACTTCCCAAAAGCTCCATAACCGGATGAACGATGTTACGAACCTTCGTCGTTTTGTAGCCAAGCTTGAAAATCTTTTCGACGATGTTGCTGGCGCGTGCCGTCTCATGGCTTTCCATGCCATAGGCCTTGACATGCCGCGCCCCATGAAAGGTTTCTTCCAGAAGCGCCGTGAACTTGCCCACCAGCAATTGCATGCCGGTCGAAACTTTTCGCATCCGCCGGCCCACCTGCATGATTGGCAAGACCGCCACCGGATAGATCACGAAGGTGATCAGCGCCAGGGTCCAATCCTGGTAAAACATGACGCCGACAAGAAAGATAAGCGTCAGTGAATCCTTCACCATGCCGCTCAACGCGTTTGCAATCCCCGCGCGCAGCAATTGCAGATCATGGGTAAAGCGCGAGACAAGGGTGCCGGTCGACGTGCCATGAAAGAAGGCAAGGTCTGCCCGAATTAAATGGGCATACATCCGGACCTGAATATTGGCGACGATCCGCTGGCCAACGTAATTCAGAAACAGCGCCTGACCATAGGTGGAAAACCCCTTGATCGCGGCAATCACCAGAATGGCGGCCGGGACCAGGAACAGCATCGTCGGGTCCTGTTTCAGAAAAACGTCGTCTAGAACCGGCTGCATAATCCACGCATTGGCTGCCGTGGTGGCGGCGACCAAAATCATGCACAGACCCGCGAACGTCAGTCGCCAGATATAGGGCCGGATGCTTTCCCGAAAAAGTCGGCGCACAAGCGCCTGGGTCGTCTCATCCGGATTCAGGGAAGGAGAAGTCATTTTACGCAATTCAATTTTACGCAATTCAATTTTACGCAATGCACATGTTTACGCAGTGCATATGGGTTGAGCCGCGCAAGATAGCACGCCGGCCGGGCTGCCGCCAACGCCTGCGCGCATTCAGACACCTGCGACCATCATGCCGTCCACCCGCAATGTCGGCGCATTCACGCCATAGCGAAATTCAAGATCATCCGCCGCTGTCAGGTTGCAAAACATGTCGCGCAGATTGCCAGCGATCGTGATTTCGCTTACCGGATAGGCGATTTCGCCCTTTTCGATCCAGAAACCGGCCGCGCCACGGCTGTAATCACCTGTCAACCCATTGACCCCCATGCCGATCAGCTCGGTCACATAGAAGCCATTATCAATGGCTTTCAGCAGCGCTTCGCGGCTCACATCCCCTGGCGCAAGGTAAAAATTCGTCACGCCGGGCGATGGCGGCGAAGAAATGCCGCGCCCGGCATGGCCTGTCGAGCGAAGGCCAAGCTGGCGCGCGGAACGCAAATCCAGCAGCCAGCTTTTCAAAACCCCGTTTTCCACAAGGTCGCGGCGCGAATTGCCAACGCCCTCGCCGTCGAAAGGCCGCGAGGCAAGGCCACGCGGGCGGTGCGGGTCGTCCACGATGCGCATGTTTTTGGGAAAAATGCGCTTGCCCAGGCAATCTTTCAGAAAACTTGTCCCGCGCGCAATCGCGGCACCATTGATGGCGGAAGCAAAATGGCCCAGCAGGCCACCGGCAACTCGCGCCTCAAAAACGACTGGAACGGCTGCCGACGGCACCTTGCGCGGATGCAATCGCGCCACGGCGCGCTCGCCCGCCTGCCTGCCGACGGCTTCCGGAGCTTCCAAATCCTGTCCATGATGGGCGATTGAAGACCCGTAATCCCGTTCCATTTCCGTACCGCTTCCCGCCAGCACGGAAACACCAAGCCCGTGACGCGTCACCGTGTAAGCACCGGAAAAGCCATTCGTGCCCAAAAGCGTAACGTCGCTGCGTTGCCAGCCAGCTTCCGCGCCCTCGGAATTTGTGATTCCGGAGACAGCGCGCGCTGCCTCCTCCGTCTGGCGCGCGCGCGCCATCAGCTGTTCAACATCGGGGACATCCGGATCGCATAAATCGAGATCCGGCGGGGACCCCGCCAGTTCTTCCGGCTCTGCCAGACCGCAATGAGGGTCCTCCGGCACCACCTTGGCCATGGCGACGGCGCGCTCGGCCAGGGTTTCAAGGGATGCCTTGGAACAATCCGTCGTCGAGACAATGGCCTGACGATGGCCAAAAAAGACCCGCAGGCCCAAATCCATGACCTCTGCCCGTTCAAGCCCCTCCGAACGGCCAAGGCGATAAGGAACCGAAAGGCTTTCCTGTTCGACCAGAACGGCATCGGCGGCGCTGGCACCCAGGCTGCGCACTTTCTTCAACAGGGCTTCGAGATGCCCGCTTGCGTCCTGAAAAGATGGCATCGCGCTACTCTACCAGACGCGGCTTGGTGGGCTGCGATGCGATGATTTCCTCAGACGCATCGGTCTCCTGAACATCGAGTTCATTGATGCGTTCCGCCCGCTTTGTCACCTTGCGGGTCGAGATTTGAATGGCTTCGATGTCGKCCTCCGACTGCTTGAAATGGGTTTTYAAYTTRCCGACACGYTCRTCGATGCGRMCGACRTCTTCCAGMAGGATCATSACTTCCTTTTGAATGACRTGYGCCTGTTCRCGCATATGSACGTCCTGCAAYACRGCGCGAATYGTGTTCAGGGTMGCCCAAAGCGTGCTTGGYGAAACRGTRTAGACGCGCRCRCGGTGCGCTTTTTCRACGATGTCCGGAAAATTTGCGTGYAGCTCCGCATACACMGCTTCAGACGGYAGAAACAGCAGGGCRATCTCTGCCGTTTCGCCGGGMAGRATRTATTTTTCAGCAATYGCRCGGACRTGCTTCATGACATCCGTGCCGAAACGCCGCGAYGCCKYMYGCARGGMRGCGTCGTCCMCGGCGGCSCGAATGGCSCGRTARCTTTCCAGTGGAAATTTTGCGTCGATCACAATCGGCCCCGGCGGATTGGGCAGATCCAGCAGGCAGTCCGCGCGCTTGCCGTTGCTCAACGTCGCCTGAAAGCGATAGGCGGACGCCGGCAACACGCCCTGCACCAGATCCTTCAACTGCACCTCGCCAAAGGCGCCACGGGCCTGTTTGTTTGCGAGAATGTCCTGCAGGCCGACGACCTGGGTCGAAAGTTCGGCAATGTTTTTCTGGGCGGCATCGATCACGGCCAGACGCTCGCGAAGATCCGTCATTGTCTTCGTTGTCTTCTCAGTGGATTGCGTCAAACCCTCGTTCAGCCGGCGCGAAACCTGCTCCAGCCGGTCGCCAATGGCACGCTCCTGCGCCTGTAGGCTTTGGGCAAGGTGGTGTTGCGCTTCAGCCACGGCTTGCGCCTGTTGATCCATCCGCCCGCGAAGCTGAGCCACAAAATAAAGAAGGCCGCCACCAAGAAAGATGACGACGGCAAGAAACAGAACAAACTGAAAAACCGGATCCATGACGCATCCTACCCGGATTGGCGCATCTTCACAAAAGGGGTATCCTTGAAAGATGGCAATTTTACCGATTCTGACAGCGCCGGACCCCCGGCTCGAAGCGATGTCGCAACCCGTTGAGAAAGTGGATGGCGCGATTCGCCGTCTTATGGACGACCTTTTGGAAACGATGTACGCCGCACCGGGCATCGGCCTGGCTGCCCCCCAGGTGGGCGCGCAAAAACGCGTGCTGGTTATCGACATCGCCAAGGATGGCAACCCGCCGGCCCCCTTGCAGCTTGCCAACCCGGAAGTCCTTTGGACCGCAGAAGAAATGCTTATCTACGAAGAAGGCTGCCTGTCCCTGCCGGATCAATATGGGGACGTCGCCCGCCCGGCGCGCGCGCGAATCCGTTACCTCGACCCTGAAAACGAAATCCGTGAGATTGAGGCGGAAGGTCTGCTCGCCACTTGCCTTCAACACGAAATCGACCACCTGAACGGCGTGCTGTTCGTTACCCATCTTTCGATGCTGAAACGCAACATCATCCTTCGCAAGCTTGCAAAGGTGAAAAGGCTGCAGGCAACCGCCTGATGACACCTCTTAAGATCGCCTTTCTCGGCACGCCAGAATTTGCCATCCCAACCCTGGCCGAATTGGTCAAAGCGGGCCATCGGATGGCCGCCATCTATGCCCAACCGCCGCGCCCGCGCGGTCGTGGCCAGAAAACCCGGCCCTCGCCCGTGCAACGCTTTGCCGAAGAACGCGGGCTTCCGGTGCGAACGCCCAAAAGCCTGAAGACGGAAGAAGAAGCCCGCGTCTTTGCCGATCTGGACCTGGATGTGGCGGTTGTTGCCGCCTATGGCTTGCTGTTGCCGCAAGCGATCCTTGAAGCGCCCCGGCTTGGCTGCATCAATTTGCATCCCTCGCTGTTGCCCCGCTGGCGCGGTGCGGCCCCGATCCAGCGCGCCCTGCTTGCCGGCGACGCAATGACCGGGGTAACAATCATGCAAATGGGCCTTGGCCTGGACGATGGCCCTGTGCTGCTTCAGGAGGAAATCCCTGTTCTGGCCGAGGATACGGGCGGCAGCCTGGAAGCGCGCCTGGCCCAACATGGGGCGACGTTAATGCGAAAGGCCCTGGACGCGGTGGCGGCAGGGAACATTGCGCCACGGCCCCAACCCGATGCCGGCGTCACCTATGCCGAAAAACTGCACCGCGACGAGGCTGCACTGGACTGGCGGCTTGCAAGCGACGTGCTTGAACGCCGCGTCCGGGCCTTTAACCCCAAGCCGGGCGCGTGGTTCCCCCATAAGGGCGAAGCCATCAAGGTGCGGTCCGTCACATTTGGCGAAGGCCACGCCCATGGGGCACCCGGCACCCTGCTTGACGACCAATTGACCATCGCCTGCGGTAAGGGCACCATCCGCATTCTGGAATTGCAGCGCCCGGGCCGCGCGGTCCTGACGGCGGCTGAATTTCTACGCGGCAATGCCATGCCAGCCGGCACGGTGCTGGCCTGCCCAGAAACAAAAACCGAACCATGACCCGCTGCAAATGACCCGTTTCAAACTCACCATTGAATATGATGGCGGCCCCTTCGTCGGCTGGCAACGTCAGGCAAACGGCCTGGCCGTGCAAGAGGCCATCGAAAAAGCGATCACGCGCCTGACCGGCGAAACCTGCACCCTTTACGGTGCCGGGCGAACGGATGCCGGCGTCCACGCCCTTGGCCAGGTGGCCCATTTCGATCTGGATCGCGCCTTCGAAAGCATCCGCGTCCGCGATGGCCTAAACGCCCATCTCCGCCCGCAGCCGGTCGTGATTGTAGATGCCGAAGCCGTCGACCCCGGCTTTGACGCCCGCCATTCGGCAAAAAAACGCAGCTATCGCTATCGCATCCTGAACCGGCGCACACCAAGCACCCTTGACGCGGGCCGCGTCTGGCACGTCAGCACGGCGCTTGACGTCGACGCGATGGCCGAGGCCGCCACCGCGCTGGTTGGCAAGCATGATTTCACAACGTTCCGTTCGACCTTTTGCCAGGCGGCGTCGCCCATCAAAACCCTGGACCGGCTTTGTGTCAAAAAACGGGGCGACGAAATTCACATCGAAGCCAGCGCGCGTTCCTTCCTGCACAACCAGATCCGCATCTTTGCCGGAACCCTGAAAATGGTCGGCGAAGGCAAATGGACGAAGGCAGATGTTGAAGCGGCACTAGCCGCCCGGGACCGGGCGAAAGGCGGGCCGACAGCACCGCCGAAAGGGCTTTACCTTGTCGGCGTGCGTTATTGATTCGCAGTAGAGAAAAAAGATTCCAGAATCGTCCGGTAGATTTCTGTCAGCGCCTCAAGATCGGCAAGCGCAACGCGCTCGTCGGTCTTGTGCATCGTTGAACCGGCCAAACCAAATTCGACAACCGGCGCGACGTCTTTCAAAAAACGCGCGTCCGATGTGCCGCCGGTGGTGCTGAGTTCCGGAGTCTTGCCGGTTGTTTTCGCAACCGCCGCCGCAACAAGGTCCGTCAACGTGCCCGGTGCGGTGAGAAAAGCTTCCCCCGTAACGGCAATGTCGAGGGTGTACGCAATTCCCGTGGCGTCAAGGCAGGCGCGCAAATGGCGTTCCAGACTGGCCGCTGTAAAACTGTCGCCGAAACGGACGTTGAAACCGGCTTCGGCCCGTCCCGGAATAACAT
Source organism: Rhodospirillaceae bacterium (assembly GCA_002746255.1). Taxonomy (NCBI): domain Bacteria; kingdom Pseudomonadati; phylum Pseudomonadota; class Alphaproteobacteria; order Rhodospirillales; family Rhodospirillaceae; species Rhodospirillaceae bacterium. Next base: position 13,657 of record NVWO01000009.1, read on the forward strand.
TCGTCGCCCCATTGCCAACGTCAATGGTTGTCATTTCCAGATGCGAGGGCTGAAAATTTTCGCTTCCCCGATCGAGAGACGTTGCCAGCAACGCGTCCAGCAAAGCCAGCAGCTTTGGGATCGGATTGTCGGCCAGATCGGGATAGGCCACATGGCCCTGCACACCGTCCACGGCAAGCCTGCCGCACAGACTGCCCCGTCTGCCGATCTTCATCATCTCGCCAAGGTAGCGCGGATTTGTTGGCTCCCCCACCAGACAGGCGTCGAAACTTTCGCCCTCCCGGGTAAGCTGCTCCAGCACCTTGCGCGTCCCGTTGACAGACCGGCCCTCTTCGTCGCCGGTGATTAACATGGCGATGGACCCGGAAAATTCGCCGCCGCGCGCATCAAGAAAGGCCGCGACGGCAGCCGCAAAGGCGGCCAGCGCCCCCTTCATGTCCACGGCCCCCCGGCCATAAAGAAAACCGTCGGCAATTTCAGCGGCGAAGGGCGCCACGGTCCACGCCGCGTCATCGCCCACCGGCACAACGTCGGTGTGGCCGGCAAAACAGAAAACCGGCGCGGCGTCACCAATGCGCGCATAAAGATTATCCACGCTGTCCACCGCATCCGAAAACGGAAGCCGCCGACAGCGAAAGCCAAGCGGCACCAGAGCCGCTTCCAGCACCCCAAGGGCACCGGCATCCTCGGGCGTTACGCTGGGACAGCGAATGAGGTCGCGCGCAAGGGCAAGGGCATCCAGAGAAGCCGTCATTGCCGCAACAGTTCGTTAATGGACGTTTTCGCGCGCGTGCGTTCATCCACACGCTTGACGATCACCGCACAGGCAAGCGCCGGTGCTGGACGCCCATCGGCAAGCGGCGCACCGGCAAGGGTTCCCGGCACAACAACGGAATAAGCCGGCACCCGGCCATAGGTGATGTCGCCGCTGGCGCGATCGACAATCTTCGTCGAGGCCCCGATGTAAACGCCCATTGCCAACACGGCGCCTTCCTCAACGACGACGCCTTCGGCAACTTCGGAACGCGCACCGATAAAACAGCCGTCCTCGATAATCACCGGCGAAGCCTGCAAAGGTTCCAGCACGCCGCCGATGCCCACACCACCGGAAAGATGGCAGTTCTTTCCAATTTGCGCGCAGGAACCGACCGTCGTCCAACTGTCAACCATCGTGCCTTCGCCCACATAGGCACCGATGTTTACAAAGCTCGGCATCAGGACAACCCCCGGTGCGATATAGGCGCTACGGCGTACGATGGAGCCGGGCACGGCGCGAAAGCCCGCCTGGCGAAATTTCTTTTCGTCCCATCCCGCGAATTTCGACGGCACCTTGTCGAACCAGGCTGCCGGACCCGCCTGGGGATCCCCCGGCCCGCCCGGAAGGATCGCCATGTCGTTCAGGCGAAAGGAAAGCAGCACCGCCTTCTTCAGCCACGCGTTCACCTGCCAGCCGCCCTCGGCACTCTCACTGGGTTCGGCAACGCGCAAAGCCCCGCTATCAAGGGCCGTCAGCGCCGTCTCAACGGCATCGCGCAGCCCCCCCTTCGTCTTTGGCGACAGGGTTTCGCGCGCGTCCCAGGCGGCATTGATTTCATTTTCGAGCGTAACAATGTTCATTCGATCCACCTTGCCCTTCGGTCCTGCGTCAGATTGGCGGCGAAGATGAGCCCGCCCCCCCGGCCTGTCAACCACGCGCCTGTCCGGCCCTCAACCGCCTGAATCATTGCACACAGCCCCCTTCAGCCATTTTGTGAGATCGTCGGCAATGTAATGAATGTGGTCTTCCCCTTCACCGGGACCGGCATCCTCCCATCCGGTCCGCAACCAGACCGTCGCCATGCCAAGGGCCGCCGCCGGAGCAAGATTTTTCGGCAGATCATCAATCATGACCGCTTTGGCTGGATCGATCTCGTGGCGGTCAAGCAACCGCCGATAAACCACCGGCTTCGGTTTCGGAAGAAAATTGGCGGCTTCAATATCGAAAATGCCATCGAAATGCGCCCCGACACCAAGCCGGGACAGCACCTCCATCACATGGGAGGCCGGGCCGTTCGTGAAGATGAATTTCCGCCCCTGGAGCTGCGCCAGCGCTCCATCCAAATCGGGGTCGGCCAGAACCGGCGAAAAATCGACGGCGTGGACATAGTCGAGATAGCCGACCGGGTCCACATCGTGACATTCCATCAGGCCGTACAGCGTGGTTCCATAGCGATGAAAATATTCTTTTTGCAAACGATGCGCCTCGTCCGCCTCAACGCCGAGAAGGTTGCGAATAAATTCCTGCATCTTGCGGTCAATCTGCGCAAACAGCCCACAGCTTGCCGGGTAAAGCGTGTTGTCGAGATCAAAAATCCAGGTCTCGACATCCTCCAGAGAAGGCGGGGGGCCCAAGGTGCTCGGCAAATTCATGACAGACATTCTCTCTTGAAAACCCTTGAAACTGCCGGTTTTTCAGGCAAACCGACCCCGAGCCTGAGGAATTCCTTAACCTTCCGCATCTAAAATCCCCCTAGCAATAGGCTTTGGTTTTAACACAGACAAGACAATGGCTAGGCAGTGGGGCGAAGTGGGATGAACGACCCGCTCGTATCGACAGACTTCATATCTCCGGAAAATGCCCCGGCAACCCCGCGCTTTGACACCCTGTTCGCGGCAGCAGGCGCGCTGGCCGAGGCAGCTTTCCCAGCATGCCTTGCCGACGGCCGGGGACAAATTCACCAGGCCAACGCGGTGGCCAGATCCCTGCTTGACCGCCTCGACAAAACCACCGCCCAAAGCCTTGCCGCAAAGATTGCCGAAGCCCTGGACGCGAACGCGGCCCGCCAGGTCGAATTGGTGTTTCCGGAAGATAGTGCAACAAATGGCACCGACATTCCCGCCGCCACCCTTGGTTTTTTCCTGCTGCCTTTCCCGGAAGACGGCCTTGTCCTGCTTCTTGGTCAAGACGTGACATTTGACCGGAATTTACGCGAAGCCTTGATCGAATCCCGCCAGCGCTACAAGGAGCTGGCCGAAACGGCAAGCGATTTCGTCTGGGAAACCGGGGCGGATGGCTGTTTTACTTTTCTTTCTTCCACGGGCGCGCTGGGCTTTCCGGCAAACGCCCTGCTTGGACGCAATCCCGCAAGCCTTCTTTTCGACGCAACGGAAACCGAACTGGCAATCCCCTTCCATGCAATTTCTGAAATGACGGGGGTTGAACTTTGGTTCCGGGACGCCAAAGGAAGTGCCGCCTGTCTTTCAATCTCGGCCCGGCCGCTTGGTGACGAAACCGGCATCTGGAAAGGCGCGCGCGGCGCCTGCCAGGACATCACGGAAATGCGTCTGCACCAGATGGAAATCGCCCGCTTTCAAAGTCGGGAACGCCTGTTGCTTTTCCTGGTACGCACCATCCGCGACGAGGTCGAACCCGACAGAATGCTTGCCCGCGCCGCCGCGGCCATCGCACACGCAACCGGTGCCGAGGGTTGCCGGATTGTTACCCTGATGGAAAAAGGCTCCCCCAGCCATGGGGCCGAATTTGGCGATGTGCCCGCCTTCGATGTCGAAAAAACCGTCCTTTGCGACCCAAAAACCACCTTTCCAGCCGCCTTTTCCTCCCCCCGACCGGGCCTGTTATCGCCAACCTCCTATCAGGGGCGACAAAACGGGGCGGTTAGCATCTGGCGAGAAGCGCGCCCCTTCGACCCGGACACAGGCGACCTTTTAATCAGCGTTGCCGACCAGCTTGGCATCGCCAATGAACAAATTGCCATCCACCACCGCCTGGTGCATTTATCGACGACAGACGCGTTGACGGGCCTTCTCAACCGACGCGCCTTCCATGACAAACTGAACCGCCGCTTTGCACGCGCCGCACACGGCCAGGAAAAAGCGGCGCTGTTCTACCTTGATCTCGACAATTTCAAGCAGACGAATGACCACCATGGTCATGGAGCAGGGGATGCGGCCCTTCGCAAGACCAGTGAAATTCTGCTGCGGAACACGCGCGGCAATGACCTTGTCGCCCGGCATGGTGGCGATGAATTCGTCCTTTGGCTGGAAAATACGAATGCCGCAACGGCGGAAGAAAAGGCGCGCGCCCTTCTCGACGATGCTATCGCCCTTGCCGAATTTTCAGGCGGCACGAATTGCCCGCTTGGCTTCTCGATCGGGATTGCCATTTTCGACCCGGATCACGGCGAAACCCTTGCCGATCTCCTGAGCCGCGCCGATGCCGCCATGTATCTGGCAAAACAGGACGGCAAGGGTGGCTATCGCCTTGCTAGCGCGACCCGGGCAACGCCGCGATGACCGGGCAACGACCGATGTCGCAGGATTACGAAAACGCCAAGGCCATCGCACGGGACGCCGACGCCAATGTCCGGCGCGACCTTGCGGCGCGAGAAGATATTCGCCCGGAAATTCTTTACTACCTCGCCGAGGACAGCGATGCAGACGTGCGCGCAACCATTGCCGCAAACCAAAAAACGCCGGGCCATGCCGACCTTCTTCTCGCGCGCGACCCAAACGATGCCGTGCGCTGCCAGCTTGCCCGGAAAATAGGCCGTCTTGTTCCCAATATCTCCGAGGCGGCACAAGACCGCATGCGTGACCTGACCCTTGAGATTCTCCAAATTCTTGCCCGGGATCGCCTGCCGGATGTCCGGCGGATGCTGGCCGAGGAATTGCGGGCGACGACGCAGGCACCGAGAGATGTCATCCGCAAACTCGCCCGGGATCGGGAAATCGAGGTGGCCGCACCGGTGCTGGAATTTTCCCCGCTGCTGACGGATACCGATCTGCTGACGCTGATTGCCACCGGCCCTGACAAAGAATTGGTAACGGCCATTGCCCGACGGGACGCCGTTTCTAAACCCGTCTCGGACGCCATCGTCGAAACCGAAAACGTCCCGGCCATTGCCACCCTTCTGGCCAACCCGTCAGCACAGATTCGCGAAGAGACCCTGGACCGCCTCGTGACAAGGGCCCCTGCCATTCCTTCCTGGCACGCCCCGCTTGCGCGTCGCCCGGAACTTTCCCCATCCATGATCCGTAAACTCACCGGATTTCTTGCCGCTTCCCTGCTAAAGACCCTGCAAAACCGTGGCGACCTTGACCCGGAAACCGCAGCCATGGTGGCCACCGCGATCCATGACCGCCTGCAGAGAGAGGAGGCCGGCGACCTGGCCCCATCGGAAGGGAACGCGCAGCAAAATGCCGCATCGGACGTGCGCGCCCTGCTGGAAAAGGGCCAGCTTGATGAAAAGGCAATCGCAGCGGCGGTGGGCGAAGGAAAACATTTCTTCGTTACCGAAGCCCTTGCCGCCCTCGCCCATGTGCCGGTCAAAATGGCGGCGCGCATCCTTGGTGCCGGCAATGCCGCCGCCGTTGCGGCGCTTAGCTGGAAAGCCTCCCTTGGCGCACGTCTCGCGTCACGCATCCAAACCCGTATCGCGCATGTGCCACCAACCGAGGCCCTAAGCGTCGAAACGGACACCTATCCAATGGACGAAGCGGCGATGCGCCTGCAACTGGACTCATTCCAATCCGCCACAGAAATGGAAATCGACGCCGCAACCGGGGAACCGCCAAGCGGCGGCGGCCTCATGGAACCCGACTGGGCGACGGGCGAAACAAACCCGGCGCAGCAAGTCGCGGAACCGGACTGGGCGACGGGTGACGCAAACCCGGCGCAGCAAGTCGCGGAGCCGGACTGGGCGACGGGCGAAACAAACCCGGCGCAGCAAGTCGCGGAGCCGGATTGGGCGACGGGCGACGCAAGCCTGGCGAACGAAGAAGAAAAAGAAGAAGCGGCAAAGACGCCGCCTGCAAAAACATCGGGAAAGACCGCCCCGGACGCCTAAACCAGAAGGCCAGGCCGCCGCCTAACCGGCGCGGACCAGCGTGCCAACACCATGGGCCGTAAAAATTTCCAGCAACAACGCATGGGGCACACGTCCATCAAGGATGACGGCAGCCTCGACATTTTCCTGCACCGCTGTCAGGCAGGTTTCGGCCTTCGGAATCATGCCGCCATGGATCGTGCCGTCGGCGATGGCGGCCTTGACGGCAGAGGCTGCCATCTCCGGGATAAGCCCCCCCTCCTTGTCGAGGATGCCCACCACGTCCGTCAGCAAAAGCAACCGCGTTGCGCCCACGGCCTGAGCCACCGCACCCGCCACCGTATCCGCATTGATGTTGAAGGTTTCGCCACGACTGCCGCTGCCGATTGGGGCAATGATCGGGATGATTTGGGATTCAACCAGGGACAGCAGAATGGTTGGATCAATTTCGGTCGGTTCGCCGACGAAGCCAAGATCGAGAATTTTCTCGATGTTGGAATCCATGTCCCGCTTCGTCCGCCGCAGCTTGCGCGCCCGGATAAGGTTGCCATCTTTGCCTGAAAGACCCACGGCCAAACCACCCTCGGCACTGACCGCAGCGACGATCGCCTTGTTGATCGTCCCCGCCAGCACCATTTCGACGACGGCGACGGTTTCCTTGTCGGTCACCCGAAGCCCGTCGATAAATTCACTTTTTAGCTTAAGCCGTTCCAGCATTTCGCCGATTTGCGGCCCGCCACCGTGAACGATGATTGGATGAATGCCGACCTGCTTAAGCAACACAACGTCGCGGGCGAATTGCGCCGCCAAGTCTGCGTTGCCCATCGCATGGCCACCATATTTGATAACAAATATCTCGCCGGCATAGCGCCGCATATAGGGAAGCGCATGGGAAAGTGTCTTCGCCTGGTCAAGCCATTTGGAATCAATCTTGAAATCTATCTTTTTCATAACGAAAAACTCTAGTGGAATTCGGCCGGCTGCGCCAGCATAGCCAGATGCGCGCGAAGCTCGGGGATGCCGCTTCCGGTTTTAGCGCTGGTGACAAGAATTTCCGGATGCGCCGCCCCGTGGGTGCGCGACTCGCGTTCGGTTTCGGCAAGCCGGGCGGCAAGCGCTTCCGGCTTCAGGCAATCGGCCTTTGTCAGGACAATCTGATAAGAGACGGCGGCCTTGTCCATCATCTTTAGAAGATCGCGATCCAAATCTTTAAAGCCGTGTCGCGCATCGACAAGCAGCAGCACCCGTTTCAAACTGGACCGGCCCTGCAAATAAAGGCTGACGAATTCCGTCCATTCCCGCACGGTTTTTTTCGAAACACGCGCATAGCCATAGCCGGGAAGATCGACGAGGGTTTGCCGGTTGTCCCCAAGCCGGAAGAAATTAATCTGCTGCGTCCTTCCCGGCGTCTTCGAGGTCCGGGCCAGAGCATTTTGCCCCGTCAGCGCGTTCAACAGGCTGGATTTTCCGACATTCGACCGCCCGGCAAACGCGATTTCCGGCAAATCCGCTTCAGGCAACGCCGCAAGAGTGGTCGCGCCAAACTCAAAAACGCAAGGGCCAAGATACAGCCGCCGGCCAATTTCCAGCGCCGCCGCATCTTCCGCCACGGAGGTCGCCGGTGTCTTCGCCCTGTCGCCTGTCTCTGTCATTTTTTCCACTTTCCAGGCCCGCCAGACCGGCCCAAGCCCCGCAGAACGCCGTCAGCTTTTTTCGGCCGCTTCCCTGGTCGTCTTGCGCAGGATCACCCATTGCTGGGCAATTGAGAGCACGTTGTTCCATGCCCAATAGATCACCAGCCCGGCCGGGAAATTGGCAAGAAGAAACGTAAAGACAAGCGGCATAAACTGGAAAAGCTTCGCTTGAATAGGGTCCGCGGGCGGCGGGTTCAGCTTGAACTGCGCCCACATCGTAATCCCCATAAGGATCGGCCAGATGCCGAGATGCAGAAAATCCGGCGGCGTCCAGGGGATTAGCCCAAAGAGATTGAAGAGCGAGGTTGGATCTGGTGCCGAAAGGTCTCTGATCCAACCATAGAAAGGCGCGTGACGCATTTCAATCGTCACAAACAGCACCTTGTACAAAGAGAAGAAGACGGGCAACTGAATTAGCACCGGCAAGCACCCGGCCAGGGGGTTGATCTTCTCGCGCTTGTAAAGCTCCATCATCTCCTGATTCATGCGCGGGCGATCATCCTTTAGACGCGCGCGCAACTCGACGACTTTCGGTTGCAGCAATTTCATCTTGCTCATCGAGCGGTAGGATTTGTTGGCAAGCGGGAAGAAGACAAGCTTGATTAAAACCGTCAGCGCAAGAATGGCCAGCCCGAAATTTCCAATCAGCTGGTTCATGTAATCGAGCAGGTAAAAAATCGGCTTCGTCAGAAAGTAAAACCAGCCGAAATCGACGGCACGATCGAAGAGCGGAATGTTTAGATTTTCCCCATAGCCATCAAGCAGGCGGACTTCCTTTGCGCCGATGAAGAGACGGGTGACGGACTCGATCACACCACCCGCCGGAAGGGCCAGAGCAGCGCCCCGGAAATCCACCTGGTATTTGTCGCGACCGGTCGCAAGGCGGTGCGTAAAGCGGTAGTGATTTTCGACGCCTTGATCGGGAATAAGGGCGGCAAGCCAGTATTTGTCCGTAATCCCGATCCAGCCACCCTGGCTGTTGCGCACCATGTCCGGCGTTTCCTGAAGGTCGTCGTAATCCACTTCTTCAAGGGTTTGATCGAAGACGCCGAGCAACCCCTCATGCAGGATGAAGAACCCTTGGGTTTCCGGCGTCCCGGTGCGCGAAACAAGGCCGTATGGATAAAGCGTCAGCGGGGCCGCAGCGACGTTCCTGACGCTGTCCGTGACGGTGAAAAGATAGGTATCGTCAAGCGCAATCTGACGGGTGAATTCGAGGCCCTGACCGTTTTTCCAACGAAGAACCAAGGGCTTTTCCGGCGTCAGGGTCGCGGCGTCCGCCTGCCAGAGGGTGTCAGCATTTGGAACCGCCATGGCGACATCCCCCGCGCCCACCACCCAGCCAAATTCGGCGTAATAGGGCAAGGCCGTTCCCGAAGGCTGGAAAAGAACAATCTCCGCGCTCGATGGGTCCGTCGTCTCACGGTAGGCCTTGAGCGCAATATCGTCGAGGCGGCCGCCCTTGAGGCGAACCGAACCGCGAACACGGGATGAGTCGATGACGATCCGGGCATCTGTCGCCAGCGCCGTACCGCGATCCAGCCCACCGGCAAGCGGCCCGCCGACCTCCAATCCGCTGGCCACACTGGCAGGTGCCGACACAGCGCCGGTCCCAACGCCAGGCGCGGGCACGGCATTTGCCGAACCCGTCGCCGGCGTTCCGGGAACCGCCACCGCCGTTTCCTGGTGCGGCAACACATCCGCCGGTGCCGGATAGTGGTAGTCGTAAAACGATTGGAAGCTCAACAGGATCCCAAGCGAAAGAACGACGGCAATAAGAAGGTTGCGCTGTTCCATATGTCTCGAATGCTTTGGTTAGATGTTTTCCGGATGCAGAGTCGGTTTTTCAACCTGCGGCGGTACGGGATCGTAGCCATCGCCACCCCAGGGGTGACAACGCCCAAGACGCTTCAAGGCGAGCCAGCCGCCACGCGCCGGGCCAAAATTCGTGATCGCTTCCTCTGCATATTCCGAACAGCTTGGGAAATAGCGGCAGCTTGGCGCAAGCCATGGCGAGAGCGTCCACTGGTACAGCTTGATGCCTCCACGCAGAAAATTCGCAATCGCTTTCATTTTGCCTCTCCTGGGCCGGATGCGTCTGGCCCGGTTGCTTCGACAAAAGAATCCAGGCGCACAAGGGCCGCTTTCAGGTCTTGAACAAGACTGCGAAAGGGCCGTCCGAGGGAAGCGCGCCGCCCGATGACAACATAGTCTCGCCCACGCCTGCCATGACAAGCCAGCACTTCTCGCACGGCAGCTCTCAGACGGCGGCGCACCCGGTTGCGTTCAACCGCGTTGCCAACCCGCCGGCTTGCCGTAAAACCTACGCGCACGCCTTCTTCATCGGATCCGGCTTCCGCCGTTGCCATGGATGCCACCTGAAGAACCAATCCTGGGGTAACCCATTTGCGGCCCCGGCCGGCAACACGAAGAAAATCGGCCCGGTGCTGCAGACGTCCAACCGACATCCGCACCCTTTAAGCCGACAGTCGCTTGCGGCCTTTCGCGCGGCGCCTGGCCAGCACACAACGCCCGCCAACCGTCGCCATACGGCTGCGAAAGCCATGACGACGTTTTCGAATAAGAACACTGGGTTGATATGTACGCTTCACCGATAATACTCCATCCGGCGGACCTGTCCCACAAGCCCCGCTGTATAAGGGCTTGAACGGGGCAAGTCAACGCTATCCGGGCATTGTGGGGCCTGGCGGAACCTTCACGCTCTTTTGATGGCCGTTGACTTGCCCGGCCCCTTTGGAAACGCTACACCCGGTTGAAAATCAGCGGCAAACGGTGCGTCTCCCACATGAACTCGCCCACACCCGAAACACCCGTCACGGCCCAAAAAGGGGTTTTTTGGCGGATACTGCCACTCGCCATCCTGGCCCTGGGCCTGGGCGCCTTCTTCGTTTTCGACCTGCATAGCTACCTTTCCTTCGAAACCCTGAAGGCAAACCGCGAGGAGCTTCTTGACTTTGTCGACCGGCACCGCGTTCTGGCAATCCTTCTCTATGGTGCCGGCTATACGGTCGCCGTCGCCTTTTCCTTTCCCGGCGCGGCGATTTTAACGATCGCCGGCGGGTTCCTGCTGGGGCTGACAACCGGCACCCTTGCCACGGTGGTTGGCGCCACCCTTGGCGCGACAGGTGTTTTCCTCGCCGCGCGGCTGGCCTTCGGCGATTTGCTGCGTAAAAAAGCGGGAAACGCCATTCTCAAAATGGAAGCCGGATTTCAGGAAAACGCCTTTCACTACCTTCTCGTGCTGCGCCTCATCCCGGTCTTTCCATTCTGGATTGTCAATCTTGCGCCGGCGCTTCTAAAGGTACCGCTTCGGACCTATATCACCGCCACCTTTCTCGGCATCGTTCCCGGAACCTTTGTCTATACAAGCATCGGCAATGGCCTCGGAGCGATTTTTGATCATGGCGAGACGCCGGATCTCGGCATTGTCTTTGAGCCGGCAATTTTGATTCCGATCATGGGCCTTGCCCTTCTGGCATTACTGCCAATCGCCATCAAAAAAATCCGGGCGCACAAGCAACCCCCAACCTAGGCGGGACCGCAACATGACAACCCTTCTTACCCCTGACATTTGCGTCATCGGCGCCGGTTCAGGCGGCCTTTCCGTCACCGCAGGCGCTTCGCAAATGGGTGCCGAAACCGTGCTGATCGAACGCGGCAAGATGGGCGGCGATTGTCTAAACACCGGCTGTGTGCCGTCGAAAGCCCTGCTTGGTGCCGCGCATGCGGCGGCGGCGGTGCGCCGTGCCCCTCTTTTCGGCGTACAGGCGGGGGAGCCTGAAATCGACTTTCCGGCCGTGCAAAAACACGTTCAGGACGTCATCGCGGCAATTGCGCCGAACGATTCCGTCGAACGTTTTGAGGGCATGGGCGTAAATGTCCTCCAGGAAGAGGCTCACTTCACCGGCCCCAGGGAAGTCTTTGCCGGCGACACACGCATCCGCGCGCGACGTTTCGTCATCGCCACCGGTTCGCGTGCCGCCGTGCCCCCCATTCCCGGCATCAAGGACGTTCCCTATTTCACGAATGAGACGATTTTCAACAATTCCGAATTGCCCGAACACCTTGTTGTCATCGGCGGCGGCCCCATCGGGATTGAAATGGCCCAGGCCCATTGCCTTCTCGGCGCCCGGGTCACCGTGCTGGAAATTGCCAGCATTCTTCCCCGGGACGACCCCGAACTTGTTGACCTTCTGCGCACGCTTTTGCGCAAAGACGGGCTGGCCATCCGCGAAGGCGTCAACATTACCCGTCTTGAAAAAAAGGACGGCAAAATCTGCGTCATGCTGAAAAAAAAGGATGGCGGCGAAGAATGCATCATGGCGTCCCACCTTCTGATCGCCGCCGGCCGGCAGGTGAATGTCGAGAACCTCGGCCTGGACGCGGCCGGCATCGCCTGGCATCCAAAAGGCATTTCCGTAAACGCCCGCCTGCGCACGACGAACCGACGGGTCTATGCCATCGGCGACGTCGCCGGCGGGCCGCAATTCACCCATGTGGCGAGCTACCACGCCGGGATTGTCATTCGGAATATGCTTTTTCGCCTGCCTGCAAAAGCCGATACGACAAACGTGCCCTGGGTGACCTACACCACGCCCGAACTTGCCCATGTGGGCTTGAGCGAACGCGAAGCAAAAACGGCAACGGGTTCCATTCGTGTCCTGCGCTGGCCGTTTTCGGAAAACGATCGCGCCCAGACCGAACGCCTGACGTCGGGGCTGGTAAAAATCGCAACAGACAAGAAAGGCCGCATCCTTGGCGCCGACATCCTCGGCCCCCGGGCGGGCGAGCTGATCCAGCCCTGGGTGCTGGCCATTGCAAGCGGGCTAAAGATCGGCGCCATGGCCAACGCCATGGCCCCCTATCCCACCCTGGGCGAAGCCAGCAAGCGCGCCGCCGGAAGTTATTACGCCCCCACCCTTTTCGGAGAACGGACGCAGAAACTGGTCCGCTTCCTGGCCAAATTTGGATAGGAAGTAATTGTTTTTAAATAAAAAAATTCCGTATCCTGTTCCAAGGAACGGAGCGGGGTAGAATAGGAAATGGCCCCGCAAAACCTGCAATTGCCTGGATTTGGAAGAAGCCTTTCGGCGCGGCTTCTGATGCTGACGGTCTCGTTTGTGATGGTCAGCGAAATGCTGATCTTCTTCCCGTCGATCAGCCGTTACCGGATCAATTATCTTCAGGAACACATCAACGCCGCCCATGTTGCAACCCTTGCCCTTGAAGCGACGCCGACCCTCGAAGTAAGCCCGGAACTGGAAGAAAAACTTCTCGACAACGCGCGTGTGGACGATGCGGCAACCTTTCACAAAGGCTCGGCAACGTACATGCTTCGCCGCGCGATGCCGACACCAATCGAAGTCATGTTTGACCTTCGTGAAGACAGTTTTTTTACCCATCTCCACCAGGCGATGACCGCATTGTCCCAGAATATCAACCGCGTCATCCAGGTGACCGGAAACCCGACAACGGCACCGGACTCCGTCGTGCGCATCGTCATGGATGAACAGCCGCTTCGCGAGGCCATGTACGATTTTGCCGTTCGCGTGATTACGCTTTCAATCGTGATTTCCCTGATTACCGCCAGCCTCGTTTACATCGCCCTGCATCGCCTTCTCGTCCGACCGATGCAGCGGATTACAGCCAGCATGGTTGCCTTCCGCAAAGCGCCCGAGGACGCGACGCGACGCGAGCCGCTTAGCACCCGCATGGACGAGATCGGCCTCGCCGAGCGCGAATTGGCCCATATGCAGAAAGAATTGCGCCTTGCCCTCACCCAGAAGACGCGCCTCGCCGCCCTTGGTGAAGGGGTCGCCAAAATTCACCACGATTTACGCAACATCCTTGCAACGGCGTCCCTTGTTTCTGACCGCCTCTCCCTCAGCAGCGACCCGGAAGTAAAACGCGTCGCGCCGCGCCTGCTCGATGCCATCGACCGGGCCGCGTCGCTTTGCACGCAAACCCTGGCCTTCGCACGGGAAGGACCGCCGCCTTTGCAGCTTGCCCAGGTCTCCCTTCGCAATCTGGTTGACAAAGTGGGGACCGGCCTTCTTTTCGCCGAGAAGGAAAAGCGTGTTTTTGCCATCGACAACCGGGTATCGGCGGATTTTGTCCTCGAACTGGATCGCGACCAGTTTTACCGGGCGCTGAGCAACCTCGCCCGCAACGCGGTAGAAGCGGGTGCCAATTGGCTGACGATTTCAGCCGTCCTTGTCGGGGATGAAATCATCATCGATGTTGCCGATAATGGCCACGGCATCCCGGAAAAAACTCTCGAACACCTGTTCCAGCCCTTCGCCGGCTCGACGCGAGCCGGGGGCACCGGTCTTGGCCTTGTCATTTCCAACGAGCTTCTCGCAGCGCATGGTGGCCGGCTTGAGCTTGTCAAAACGTCCGGAGAAGGAACGACGTTTTGCATTCACCTGCCAGCCAAAATCCACGTTCCCTCCCGCCGCTGGCGCACCTTTCGAAAAAATGACGGCACCGCCGCCTGATTTTCAAGCCGCCCCCTTCCAACCAACTTGGAAAGCCTGATCAATAACGATGGAAGACCGTGTCATTCGCTATGCCAATTGGGTGATCCGCTATCGCTTCGTCGTCATGGTCGGCTGCATTCTGGTGACCGTTCTTGCAGGCCTTGGCATGGGCCGGCTGCAATTCGAAAAGGATTACCGCGTTTATTTCGGCGAGAACAATCCGCAGTTGCAGGCTTTCGAAGCCTTGCAGGCTATCTATGGCCGCAACGACAACGTTCTTTTCGTCCTTGCGCCGAAAGACGGCCGGGTGTTCACCCGGGAAACCCTGGCAGCCGTTCGTGAACTGACCGAGGAAGCCTGGAAAACCCCCCATTCGACGCGCGTCGATTCAATCACGAATTATCAACACACCCGGGCCGAAGGAGACAATCTGATCGTTTCCGATCTGGTGCCGGATGCGACAAAACTTTCCCCCGAAACCCTTGCCGAAATCCGGCGCGTTGCCCTTGGCGAGCCGTTGCTCCTGCGCCGCCTGATCTCGGAGACGGCCCACGTCACCGGCATCAATGTGACCATTTACCTGAAACGGAAAAACCCGAAGGCCGAAGAAGAAACCGTTGCCTATGCGCGCAAGCTGGCCGAAAAAATTCGCGGAGCCCATCCAAATGTGGCCGTTTACCTGTCCGGGCTTGTGATGCTGAACGCCGCCTTTGCCGAAGCCAGCATTGCGGACATGGAGAACCTGACGCCGCTTATGTACGGCATCTTGCTGGTGGCGATGATCCTGATGCTGCGCTCTTTCGCAGGCGTGCTTGGAACCGTCAGCATCATTCTGCTTGCCGTCGTCACCGCGATGGGGCTTGCCGGGTGGCTCGGCATTCTGCTGACCCCGTCCTCGGTGGGTGCGCCCACCGTCATCATGACTCTGGCAGTCGCCGACAGCGTGCATATCCTGATTTCGATGTTTGCCGCCATGGGCCGGGGCATGAACCGCAACGAGGCCCTTGTTGAAAGCCTTCGCATCAACATGCAGCCGGTTTTCCTTACCAGCCTGACCACCGTCATCGGCTTCCTGACCATGAATTTCAGCGACGCGCCGCCCTTTCAGGATTTGGGCAACATCACCGCCATGGGGGTCGTGGCGGCCTTCTTCTATTCCATCCTGTTCCTGCCGGCGCTTGTCGCGTCGCTTCCGGTGCGTGTGCCTGCAAAAACCCGCACGACCGGGACACCGATGAACGCCCTCGCCAATTTTGTCATCGCGCGCCGGAAACCGCTGCTTTACGGCATGAGCGCGCTGATCGTCCTGGTCAGCCTGATGATCCCGCGTATCGAGTTTAACGACGAGTGGGTTGGCTATTTCGATGAGAAAATGGAATTCCGGCAGCACACGGATTTCGTGATGAACAATCTGACCGGCATTTCGATTATCGATTATTCCCTTGAAGCCGCCGAAAGTGGCGGCATCGCGGAACCGGATTATCTGGAAAATGTCGCACGCTTTACCGAATGGTACCGGCAACAGCCCGGCGTCATCCACGTCAACACACTGACCGATACGTTCAAACGGCTGAACAAAAACATGCACGGCGACGACCCGGACTGGTACCGCCTGCCATCCAGCCGCGAACTCGCCGCGCAATATCTGCTGCTTTACGAGCTGTCGCTTCCCTTTGGGCTTGATTTAAACAACCAGATCAACATCGACCGTTCCGCCGCACGCTTCGTCGTCACAACGGAAAACATGAACACCGAGGCCTTGAAAAATCTTGCTGCCAGATCGGAGGCCTGGCTTCGGGAAAACACGCCCAGCCACATGTGGGCGGAGGGAAGCGGCGGCTCGATCATGTTTGCGCATATTTCCGAGCGCAACATCCGCAGCATGTTGATTGGAACATCCCTCGCGGTTCTGCTGATCGGGTTGACGCTTGTGCTTGCGCTGCGCAGCATCAAGATCGGAATGCTGAGCATGATCCCAAATCTGGTGCCGATGCTTTTGGCCTTTGGCCTTTGGGGCGCCGTTGTCGGACAGATCAACGTTTCGGCCGCCATCGTCGCGGCCATCTGCCTGGGCATCGTTGTCGACGACTCGGTGCACTTCCTTAGCAAATATCTGCGCGCCATGCGGGAAATGAAACTAACCTCCGAGGACGCCGTCCACTATGCCTTTGCAACGGTCGGCAAGGCGATGGTGACGACGTCGGTTATTCTTATCCTCGGATTCCTTGTTCTGACTTTATCGACCTTCCAGGTGAATGTGACCTTCGGACTGCTTTCCGCGGTCACAATTGCCCTCGCCCTGCTATCGGATTTTCTGTTCCTGCCGCCTTTGCTGATGTGGCTTGGAAAGAAAAACGCCCCGCTGCCGTGAGGCGGCCTTCTTAGCCAGCCTTTCCAAGACGGCGAAGCACGTAATGAAGAATGCCGCCGTTTCGGAAATATTCCGCCTCGTTCGTCGTGTCGATGCGACATAGCAGGGACAGCATTTCGCTTTCCCCGTTTGCGCGCGTGATCCGGCAGTTGACTTTCATGCGCGGCGTCACGCCGGCACTCAGGCCCAGCAGGTCAAACATTTCGCTGCCGTCGAGCCGAAGCGATTTGCGGTCAACGCCTTCCGGGAAACAAAGGGGCAGCACCCCCATGCCGACAAGGTTCGAGCGGTGAATGCGCTCGAAACTTTCCGTAATCACGGCCAGCACGCCAAGCAGGCGTGTGCCCTTCGCCGCCCAGTCGCGCGACGACCCGGTGCCATATTCCTTGCCGCCGATGACAACCAGCGGCACGCGTTGCTCGCCATAGGCCATCGCCGCGTCGTAAATCGACATTGCTTCGCCGTCTGGCATGTGGCGCGTGACGCCGCCTTCCGTTCCCGGCGCCATCTCGTTACGCAGACGGATGTTTGCGAATGTGCCGCGCATCATGATTTCGTGATTGCCGCGCCGCGCCCCATAGGAATTGAAATCGGCCCGGGCGACGCCCCGCTCCAGCAGATAAGCCCCGGCGGGAGATGCCTCCTTGATGGCCCCGGCAGGCGAAATGTGGTCCGTCGTCACACTGTCGCCAAGGATGGCAAGCGGACGTGCACCAAGAATGTCGGTGATGGCCGCCGGTGTGTCCGAAAGGCCTTCAAAATAGGGCGGATGCTTGACATAGGTGCTGTCCGCTTCCCAGCGATAGGTCTCGCCGACAGGCGCTTGCACCGCGCGCCATTCTTCAGGCCCCTCGAAGACATTTCCATAACGTTTGCGAAACATGTCCGGTCCCAGCACCGCTTTGACCGCCGCATGGGTTTCGGCGTTCGTCGGCCAGATATCGCGCAGATAGACCGGCCCATCCGTCCCCTCGCCAAGCGGCGTCTTTTTTAAATCCACGGTGACGGAACCCGCTAGCGCATAGGCCACAACCAGCGGCGGCGAGGCCAGGTAATTTGCCTTCACCGATGGGCTGATGCGGCCTTCAAAATTGCGGTTTCCGGAAAGCACGCTGGTTGCAATCAAATCGCCCTTCTCGACCGCCGCAGCAATCGGCGGGGCCAGCGGACCGGAATTGCCGATGCAGGTCGTACATCCATAGCCGACCAGATTGAACCCAAGCTGGTCAAGGGGGGCCTGCAGGCCCGCAGCTTCAAGATATTCCGTCACGACCTGCGAACCGGGGGCCAGCGACGCCTTCACCCATGGCTTGACCGCAAGGCCCTTTTCAATGGCTTTCTTTGCCAAAAGCCCGGCGGCGATCATGACGGTCGGGTTCGAGGTGTTTGTGCAGCTGGTGATAGCGGCGATCACAATGTCGCCGTCCGACAATGCGTAATCCGTTCCCTCAACCGCGACGCTTCGTTTTTCAGGCACGCCCGCAGACGCAAGCGTCTCGCCGAAGGACGTCGGCACGTCGGAAAGCAAAAGCCGGTCCTGGGGCCGTTTCGGCCCGGCCAGGCTTGGTTCGACCTCGCCAAGGTCAAAGGCAAGCGTCTCGGTAAAGATCGGGTCCGGATTGGCAGAGTCGCGCCACATTCCCTGAAGTTTCGCGTAAATTTCGACGCGTTCAATGTCCGCGTCCTCGCGGCCGGTAAGCCGCAAATAGCGAAGGCTTTCCTCATCGACCGGGAAAAAACCGCAGGTCGCACCATATTCCGGTGCCATGTTGGCAACTGTGGCGCGGTCGGCCAGGGGCAAATGATCGAGGCCGGGGCCGAAGAACTCAACGAATTTCCCAACGACGCCTTTGGCACGAAGTTTTTCCGTAATCATCAGCACCAGATCCGTTGCGGTGGCGCCTTCCGCCAATTTGCCGGTCAACCGGACGCCGATGACGTCGGGAATCAGCATGGAAATCGGCTGGCCCAGCATCGCCGCTTCCGCTTCGATGCCACCAACGCCCCAACCGAGAACGGCAAGGCCGTTCACCATGACCGTGTGACTGTCCGTGCCGACCAGGGTGTCGGGGTAGGCAATCTCGGCCCCCGCCACTTGCGACGTCCAGACGACCTTGGACAGATATTCGAGATTGACCTGATGGCAGATGCCGGTGCCTGGCGGCACGACGCGAAAATTGTCGAACGCCGCCTGACCCCAGCGGAGAAAGCTATAGCGTTCGCGGTTGCGCTTGAACTCGCCGGCGACATTTTTCGCAAACGCCCCGGCGCTGCCTGCGTAATCGACGGTGACGGAATGATCGATGACAAGATCGACCGGTGAAAGCGGGTTGATCTGGCCGGCATCGCCACCCATCGCCACCATCGCGTCGCGCATCGCCGCCAGATCGACAACGGCGGGAACGCCGGTAAAATCCTGCATCAGCACGCGTGCCGGACGGAACGCAATCTCGCGCTGGACGGTCCGGGTTTCCGTCCATTTTGCAAGGGCCTCAATGTCCGCAAGGGTGACCGTCTCGCCATCCTCATGGCGCAGAAGGTTTTCCAGCAACACTTTCAGCGAAAAAGGAAGCCGGGCGACATCGCCGAACTTCGCTGCCGCCTCAAGGCTGAAATAGTCGTAAGCCCTGCCCCCGCTTTTGAACGATTTTCTGGCGTGCAAGCTATCGGATGGCGTGGGGGACGTCGTGGCGGGCATAAGTTTCCTCCTTGGGGTTCAAGCGCGCCAAAGCTAACACAAATTGCCGCCGCCGTCCTCACGCCCGAGGATGCCGGAGCCCTTTTTCTGGAAAATTTTTAAAGAGGTGAGACCGACGCGTCGCGGGGGGGGCTGAACCTGCACCTGCGGCGCGCGCCAGGGTATCCCAGACTTCTGGACCGTCGCCACCCTTTCCCTATACTCGTGTCCGAAACCAATGCGACGAAGGCACCTCATGGCGGCATTTACCGGCCAAAACCTCACCTGCATTCGCGGCGAACGTCACGTCTTCGAAGGGCTGGACTTTGCCATCGAGGACGGCGGCGCGTTGATGCTGACAGGGCCGAATGGCAGCGGCAAGACGAGCTTGCTGCGTCTGATGGCCGGCCTTCGTGGCCCCGATGCCGGTGCCATCTGCTGGCAGGGGATCGCGATCACCGACGACCCCGACGCCCATCACGCAAGGCTTTGCTTTGTCGGCCATGGGAACGCCGTCAAGGCAAGCCTGAGTGTCGAAGAAAACCTTACCTTTTGGGCCACCCTGCATGGCACCGAAGAAAAGGTGCCGGCGGCCCTTGGCATCTTCGGGCTCGACCGTCTGGCCGACCTTCCGGCGCGATTTCTTTCGGCAGGCCAGCGCCGCCGGCTGACCCTTTCCCGGTTATGCGTGACGGACGCCCCGCTGTGGCTGCTCGACGAACCGGAAACCGCCCTGGACACCCAGGCAATGAATAGCTTACGCGATGCCATTGCCCGCCACCGCGACCATGGCGGCATCGTTGTCTTTGCAACCCATGGCGACGACATGCCCCCGGGCCATACAACCCTCGAACTTGTCGTTGCGGCGTGGAAGGGGGTTTGAACCCATGAACCGTTTTACCGCCCTTCTCCGCCGTGAACTGCGACTGGCCTATCGCCAAGCGAGCGACAGCGCCACGGCTGTGCTTTTTTTCCTGTTGGGTGCCCTGCTCTTTCCCTTTGGTGTCGGTCCGGAAGCCGAAATTCTGGCGCGGATTGCCGCCGGCGTGATCTGGGTGATGGCACTGCTGGCCGCCATGCTTTCCCTGGAACAGCTTTTTCAGGCGGATTTTGAGGATGGCAGCCTGGAACTTCTTGTCATCGCGCCCGTGCCGCTGGAAGCCATTGTTCTGGCAAAATGCCTGGCCCATTGGCTGACGACCGGCCTGCCGCTGTTGATCGCCGCCCCCATTCTGGCCTTGCTGCTGAACCTGCCCATCTCGGCCATCGGCACCATGGAACTGGCGTTGCTGCTTGGAACGCCGGTTTTAAGCTTTTTAGGTGCCGTGGGCGCAGCGCTTGTTCTTGGTGCGCGCCGGGGCGGTGTTCTGCTGGCGCTGCTGTTGCTGCCATTGCTGGTTCCGGTCCTGATTTTCGGGGTTGCCGCCGTGGATGCCGCCATTCAAGGCACCGATCCCACCCCGCGGCTTGCCGTGCTTGGAGGCTTTCTTGTCCTTGCCCTTGCCTTCTCGCCATGGGTCAGTGCGGCGACCTTGCGCCAGGCGCTGGAATAAGGTTGTCTGCGCCCCATGTTTCGCCTTGCCAACCCAAAGCACTTTTTAAAACTCGCTGACTTGGTTCTCCCCTGGGTGGCTGGCCTTGCCGTGCTGAGCCTGCTTGGGGGCCTTGGCCTTGGCCTTTTCGCCTCCCCACCCGACTATCAGCAGGGAGAAAGCGTGCGCATTATGTACGTCCATGTGCCATCGGCCTGGGTCGGCATCGGCGCCTATACAATGCTGGCTGCCGCCAGCGCCTTCTTTCTTATATGGAAATATCCACTGGCGGACATTGTGGCGCGCGCCGCCGCACCAATCGGTGCCAGCTTTACCCTGCTGACCCTTGTCACCGGATCGCTTTGGGGAAAACCGACCTGGGGCACATGGTGGGTGTGGGATGCGCGGCTGACATCGGTGCTTATCCTTTTCTTTCTTTACCTTGGCTACATCGCCTTGCAGAACGCCTTTGACGACCGGGGGCGCAGCGCCAAAGCCGCCGCCATCCTGGCGCTGGTTGGTTTTGTGAACGTGCCGATCATCAAAGGGTCCGTCGAGTGGTGGCACACGCTCCACCAGCCGGCGAGTGTGCTCCGCCTGGACGGACCGACGATCCACATTTCCATGCTGGCACCCCTTCTTCTGATGGCCGTGAGCTTTGCCGCCATTTTCGTCGTTCTCCTGCTTATTCGCGTCAAAAGCGCCCTGCTGGCCCAGAAAATTCGTGTGCTTCGCCTTGCTCAAGCTGGCACAGACCCTCATATTGCAGGGAATTGAGCGCGCTCCTGTCTGAGGCAACATGAACCAGATCGAAAATTTCCTGACTCTGGATGGCTATGGCGTCTTTGTCTGGCCCGCCTATGGTCTTGCCCTTCTTATGCTGGCAGGGCTTTTCACATGGACCTTGCGCGAGCTGCGCCATAACAGGCAAGCGCTGCACCGTCTTCGGTCGCAGGCAGCGAAGGCTGGGCCAGAAACATGACGCCCAAACGCCGCCGTCTTTTCTTCGTTCTTTCCGGATTGCTCGCCTTAGGCGTGGCCGCCGCTTTGATTCTTTCCTCCCTTGAGGACAACCTCGTCTTCTTCCATTCCCCAACGGACCTTCAGACAAATCCCGTCCGCGCGCAGGAACGCATCCGCATCGGCGGGCTTGTCGAAGAAGGCAGCATCGCGCGCGGTGCCAACAGCCTGGAAATAACCTTTCGGGTGACGGATCTGCGCAACACCATTCCCGTACACTACCGCGGGTTGTTGCCGGATCTTTTCCGCGAAGGCCAGGGGATCGTTGCCGAGGGTTACTTGCAGGAAAACGGCATTTTCGAGGCAAGCGAAATTCTGGCCAAGCATGATGAAAACTACATGCCACCAGCGGTGACGGACGCCTTGAAAAAATCCGGCCAATGGAAGGACGGACAGCGGAAAGAAGAGCCGCTGGAATGATCCCCGAGCTTGGTCACTACGCATTGGTGCTCGCCCTTTTCGCAGCGGGCGTACAGGGCCTCCTTGGCCTGCTGGGCGCCGCACGAAAAGATGCCTATTGGATTCTGGCGAGCAGATCGGCTGCCTCGACGCAATTCCTGCTCGTCGCATTTGCTTTCCTTGCCTTGACTTACACCTTCGTCACGTCCGATTTTTCCGTCGCCATCGTCGCGAAATATTCCCATTCCGCAAAACCGCTTCTTTATAAAATCAGCGGTGTCTGGGGAAACCACGAAGGCTCGATGCTGCTGTGGGTCTTTATTCTTGCCATCTATGGCCAGCTTCTTGTCCTGCTTGGAAAAGACCTGCCCCACGGCCTGCGAGCCCGCATCCTTGGCGTGCAGGGATGCCTTTCAACGGGCTTTCTGCTTTTCATTCTTTTTACGTCGAATCCCTTTCTCCGCCTCGATCCGGCGCCGATGAATGGCCAGGGCCTGAACCCGCTGTTGCAGGATCCGGGCCTCGCCTTTCATCCGCCCTTTCTTTATCTCGGCTATGTCGGCTTCTCCATCGCTTTTGCGTTTGCAATCGCCGGCCTTCTTGAGGGCCAGATCGGATCGGCCTGGGCGCGGCGGGTGCGGCCCTGGGTGCTGGCCGCCTGGAGCTTTCTTACCATCGGCATCGCCCTTGGAAGCTGGTGGGCCTATTACGAACTTGGGTGGGGCGGGTTTTGGTTCTGGGACCCGGTTGAAAATGCCTCCCTTCTTCCCTGGCTTGCCGGCACGGCGCTTCTTCATTCCGTCTGCATCGTCGAAAAGCGTGAATGTCTGCAAAGCTGGACGGTGCTGCTGGCCATCCTCGCTTTTTCGCTAAGTCTGATTGGCACCTTCCTTGTGCGCTCCGGTGTTCTGGTCTCCGTCCATGCTTTCGCGACGGACCCAACGCGCGGCGTCTTCATCCTGGCTCTGCTGGGGATCACGATCGGCGGATCGCTGTCCCTCTATGCGGCGCGCGCCCATACGCTAAAAACACCCGGCACCCTCAGACCCTTGTCACGCGAAGGCGCCCTGTTGCTCAACAACCTGCTGATCATAACGGTCACCGCCACCGTTTTCCTCGGCACGCTCTATCCCCTTCTTCTTGATGTGCTGAGCAACGACAAGGTTTCCGTCGGCGCGCCCTTTTTCAACGCGACCACCTTTCCGCTTTTGTTGCCGCTTGTCTTCATGATGGCAATCGGACCGTTCCTGCCATGGAAGAAGGCCGACATTTTTCCGGTTTTAAAGCGCCTTTGGGCAGCCGGGCTGGCAAGCCTTGCCGTCGCCGTCATCGCCTATGCCTTTCATTCGGACCAATCGCCCCTTGCCCTTCTCAGCATCGGCCTGGCCACATGGCTGTTTGCCAGCCTGCTCGTGTTGCTGAGCGAACGTGTGCAGCTTTTTCGCGTCGCCCCCATGGCAAGCCTGGCAAGGCTTCGCCGCCTGCCCATCCGTTTTTTCGGCATGCTTGTCGCCCATGGCGGCATTGCCGTCCTGCTGGCCGGTATCACCGGCGCGACGGTGTGGCAAACGGAAGAAATCCGTGCCTTGAAAGTGGACGAGGTTGTTGACATCGCCGGGTATCAAATCAGCTTTAAGGGGACCAAGCGCGTCCAGGGGCCAAACTACCTTGCCGATCGCGGCGATTTCCGCATCCATCGGGACGGCACGCTTCTGACCACCCTTGCACCGGAACGGCGCTATTACCCGGTCGAGAAACGCTGGACGACGGAAGCCGCCATTCATACCACATGGCTTTCCGACCTCTACGTCGTGCTTGGCGAACAATCGGAAGACGCCGACACCTGGGCCGTGCGCCTTTATCACAACCCGTTGGCCCCCTGGATCTGGATTGGCTCTATCCTGACGGCCCTTGGCGGCGGACTGTCGCTGATGGAACGGCGCCGCCGGAAGCAGACCCCGCGCAAGGCAGGCCGCCTGCCACAAATCGGGAAAAGCTGACCATGCGCATTACCGTTCTTCTGCCGCTGCTTTTCTTCGTCGGCCTTCTTGCCGTCTTTCTGGTGGGCCTCGGCCTTGACCCTGCCGTCGTGCCGTCGCCCCTGATCGATAAACCAGCGCCGGAGTTTGCGCTTCCCTCCCTCGAAGGCGGCGAAGACGGGTTCAAAAAAGCAGATCTGGTGGGGAAGGTGACCCTCGTTAATTTTTTTGCTTCCTGGTGCCTGCCCTGCAAGATCGAACACCCCCTGCTTCTCAAGCTGAAACAGGAAGGCCGAATTGCCGTCGTCGGCATTTCCTACCGCGACACGCCCGAAGCAACGCAAAGCTGGCTGGCCGAGCGCGGCGATCCCTATGACCGCATCGGCGTTGATCTTTCCGGCCGTACCGCCATCGATTGGGGCGTTTATGGTGTGCCGGAATCCTATCTGGTGGATCGCGAAGGTCGCATACGCTGGAAACATGTGGGCATGCTCACCCCAGACGCCTGGCAGGAAGATTTTCTGCCTCTGATTGAAGAGCTGGAAAAATGAGGGCCGTTTTCATCGCGCTGCTGTCTTTCGCCATGATGCCGTCCCTCGTCATGGTGCCGGCCCTTGCCATTGAACCGAACGAGATCATGAAAGACCCGGCGCTGGAGGCGCGCGCGCGCGTAATCGGCAAAGGGTTACGCTGCCTTGTTTGCCAGAATCAGTCGATCGACGATTCGGACGCCCAACTTGCGCGCGATCTGCGCATGCTTATCCGCGAACAATTGCTGGCGGGGGCATCGGACGACGAGGCCCTTGCCTTCGTCGTCGAACGTTATGGCGATTATGTGTTGCTGCGCCCACCCTTGAAGCCGACGACCTATCTTCTGTGGTTGGGCCCCTTTCTTCTTTTCGCGATCGCCATCACCGTCACCGCCTTTTATCTTCACCGGCGAAGACGTCATCTTGCACCACCACGGACGCTTTCGCCCGATGAAGAACGCCGTATTCAGGAAATTTTGGATCGCCACCCATGAGCTATTTCTGGCTGCTTGCCATCCTTCTTACCGGTGTCACACTTGTTCTGTTGTTGCGCCCGTTCATTCGCCGGCATGAAACCATCGAGGCCGCCTTTACAGACAACGCCGATCTTGCGATCTATCGCGACCAGCTGGACGCGCTTCAGCGTGACATTGAAACCGGAACCCTTTCCCCGGAAGAAGCCGCAGCGATGCGCGCAGAAATTGGCCGCCGGTTGATCGCCGCAGAGAAAGAAGCGCCGAAAGCCCATTTCTATTTCGACCCCCTGAGGACGGCCGGCCTCATCGTGCTTTGCGTGACCATCGGCGCCGTGATCATCTATGCGTACCACGGCGCGCCGATGCTTCAGAGCCGCCCCTTTGACGCCGAAACCGCCGCCGCAGACCCCCAGGGCAAGGTGACCAAGCTTCTCGAAAAACTGGAAAAAACACTCCAGGACGAACCGGAAAACGCCGATGCCTGGACAAAATTAGCCCTGATTTACCGCTTTCTTGGCCGTTACGCAGAGGCGGCAGAGGCCTATTCTGTCGCTGTCGGACTGCTGGGAACGGAACGCCCGGACCTGCTTGCCGCCTATGGCGAAACGCTGGTGCTTGCAGAAGAAGGCGCGGTAACGCCCGAAGCGAGGCGCGCCTTTTCCTCTGTCCTCGACTACGACCCGAAGGACCCGTCGGCCCGCTACTATCTCGGCCTCGCTGCCATGCAGGACAAGAAATTCGCCGACGCGTTGTTGCGCTGGCAACGTCTGATCGTGGATTTACCCGCAGACCACCCCCTGCTTACGCCCCTCAAAAGCCAGGTCAAATGGCTCGAAGAAAAGATGCGCGAAGACGCCACCGAAAAATAATTCCAGACGCAACGGCCCGAAGCCTGACTTAGGCAAGGTTCTTGCGCAGCGCTGCCCGGGCGGTCGGGTGAAAATCAAAGGGGCCGGGAAAAGCGTCAATCGGCGCGGTATGGCTGACAAACCCGTCCTTGGCATCCCACATATGCAATTGAAAGCCCGGCGGCTCCAGTACATAGCCCGTCAGTTCCGTATTAAAATCAAGGTAGAGTTGATGGGCCGTGCTGGGGGATACGCTGACAAGCGCATGTTCCCAACGGGTCTGAATGGGCCGATGCACATGACCGCAGATAACGCGTTCCACCTGGGGGTGGTCGGCAAGAAGGGCACGCAATTTGTCCCCGTTTGCACATGTCAGTGCATCCATTTCCTGCATCCGGGTAAGAAAAGGCGGATGGTGCATAAACAAAAGCGTCGGCCGGTCCGACGCCTCGTCAAGACGCGCCGCAAGCCAGTCCAGGCGTTCCTCGCAAAGGAGGCCGGCGTCATTGCCCAAGATTGTCGTGTCCAGACCAATCAGGCGCAGCGGAAGATCCTCGATCACATAATTGAGGAACCCCGCCTCTGGCAGATACGGATAACGGGAACGCAGCACCGCGCGTAAATTGTCGCGGTTGTCGTGATTTCCGGGAATCAGGAAGAGCGGAATTTCCATCGGCTCAAGGGTTTCGGCCAGCAACCGGTATTCATCGGGGCGCCCGCAATCAACCAAATCCCCCGTCACGATGACGGCATCGGGCCTGGGGGTCAGCGCGTTTAACCGCGCGACGGCATTTTTCAGCATCTGGATCGGGTCAAACTGAAAATGCGAAGGAATATCGGGGGAACGGACGTGAAGATCGGTAATCTGAGCCAAAATCATAAATAAGAATCCTGCGTTGCGCGTAAAAAACCCGCGAAAAATCCGAAAAATCCGAAAAATCCAAAGTGAAGGACGACACTATACGCTATTGGCGGTGGCGCGCAGGGAAGGATACCCATCCGGCCCCGCCCCCTGGAATCCTCGACCCATCTGCTTTTTCTTATTAGGCTGGTGAAGGACCATGTCGAAAAATCAACTCCCCCATGAACGCATTGCCGAAGCAACGCATTGCCGGGATAAAATGCAGCGCCGGAACAGGCCCACACGGCTGGCTGCTTAGTCTAGATCAAGAATCCACCCTGGCCGTGGCGGGTGCGCCAACGGTTGCTGGAAGCCACAACATCCGCCCGAGATCAGACCTCCTATATGAATCAGCCCAAAAGCCTGTAAAGCAGAACCATCACCGTCGCCAGAAGCAACAAGGCCGTGCTTTTCCAAAATCCGGCGGGGTTTTTTTCGATCCAGGGACGTTTTTTACGGGTAAGAAACGCCGTATTTGGCCGTGAAAGATCGGTGATAAAAGCCGATAGCACGTCGTAGCGTTTTTCCGGATCGCGAGCCACGGCCTTGGCGAGAGCCGCGGCCACCCATGTCGGCAAATCCAGATTGTGGCGCGTGGCGGGAACAAAGGAACGCCGCTGCGCAGAGCGCCGCGACGAAAACCCATCCCCGTAAGGCCGCTCACCTGTCAGCATTTCGTAAGCGATAACCCCCAGGGAAAAAATGTCGGTCCGGTTGGTGGATGGCTGGTCAAGCCAGCCTTCCGGGGCCGTATAGGCAAGGGTTCCAAGAACGCCGCCCGAGTTAACAGGTGAAGCAACTTCCTCAAGGCCGGTGACCTTGACGGATCCGAAGTCGATAATCTTCACCGTGCCATAAGCATCGATAAGAATATTCTCCGGCTTCAAATCCTGATGGATCATCTCCCTGCGGTGGAAGGCCCGAAGCCCCATGGCAATCTGCGCGACAAGATCACGGACTTCCATCAGGCTGGGTGTCGGGTGGTCCGTCATCCATTGGCGTAAGGTCGGCCCTTCGACATATTCGCTGATGTAATAGAGGCACTGCTTTTTCCGTTTCGGCTCGATAATTTTCAGCACATGGGGGCTCGCCAGGCGGCGGCCGACCCATTCCTCGCGCGCAAAGCGTTCAAGATAGGCTTCGTCATCCTCGAAATTGACTGACGGCGTCTTCATGACCACGCGCAAATCCGTCTCCGTATCAACTGCCAGGTAAACCTGGCTACGTTTACTGGCGTGCAATTCGCGAAGGATGCGATAGCCGTCCAGCACCATCCCCGGTTCCAGATCCGGCGGGAAGGGAAGCGCCTGAAGCTTTTGAAAATAGGCTTCGTTGTCCTCAATGCCCGTATCGTCGACGCGAACAATCTGGCAGGTAACGTTGTCGGTGCTCCCATGCTCCAAAGCCGAAGCGACCAGCTTTCCAGCCGCCTCGTTCAAAGTTGACGCAGATGCAATTGTTGCCACGATCTCGCTGTCCGGCAAAAAATCGTGGATGCCGTCGGTGGTGAAAATGAAGACGTCACCGGCTTCCACCTCGATCTTGCGATGGTCGATTTTAAGATCCGTATCGACCCCCATGGCACGGCTTAGATAGGTCTTGTTGCCCGCAACCTGCATCCGGTGATCCCGGGTCAGGGTTTCAAGCCCGCCCCCTCGCAAGCGGTAGATGCGCGAATCACCAATATGGAAGATGTAGGCGACGGTGCCCGGTTTTAGAATAAGCGCGCTTAGGGTGCTGACCATGCCCATGCCGGCTGGAGCAAGCGCCATCCCCTGACTGCAAAGCCAGCGATTGACGGCAACCATCACGCGTTCCACCGAGGTCTGCACCGACCAGGATTCATGGGTGCAAAGGTAATCGGACAGCAGGCTTTTGACGCAGCTTTCGCTGGCTTCCTTGCCTGCTTCGCTGCCGCTCATGCCGTCGGCGATGGCCATGACAATGCCCTTGGTGGTGAGCAGCGGCTCATCAGGAATAAGAATTCCAAAAGAATCCTCATTCCTCTCCTTCCGTCCGGCCTCGGAATGCTGGCCAATGGTAAGCGTTGGTGTCCGTCCCATAGAGCGTTACGCGCCTCAGCCAGCGTCGATCATCTGTACGGTGCCGTCGGGCAACACCTCCACCATATGACCCTCAGGCTCATTCAGAAACAAATAGATGCCGATCAGGACCAGCACCGCCGTCCCCGCGATAACCAGGAAAAACACGTGCGGTGAAACAAAGGACAGCACGGTCAGAAAGACCACGGCGCCGACATTTCCATAAGCGCCCACCATGCCGGCAATCTGGCCGGTCAGGCGACGCTTGATCAGCGGAACCATGGAAAAAACAGCCCCCGCGCCAGCCTGAACAAAGAAAGAGCAGAACATGGAAACCAGGACCGCCAGCGGCACCCACCAGCCTTGGTCGATTTGCGACATCGCGAGGAAGCCAAAACCGAGACCGCCGATCAACACCATCAGAACGCGCTTGCGACCGAACCGGTCCGAAAGCATGCCGCCACCGGGCCGCGCGAAAAGATTCATGCAGGCAAAGCCCGCCGCCAATATTCCGGCCACAATTTGCGAAAGCCCGAACGTATCCATGAAAAACAGAGGCAACATGGAAATCACCGCAAGCTCCGAACCGAACGTCACCAGATAAGCAAGGTTCAACACCGCCACCTGCTTGAAGTGATAACGGTGAATTTTTGCTACCGGCGCGGTGAAGACCTGTCGGTTGATCTGGTAGCTGCGGAAAATCTGATAGATATAGAACGCACCAAGCACCCCATACGCCAAGGCAACGCCCAAAGGAGAGAGAAGCGCCAAATAACCGGGTCCGAGCTTCCAGGCAAGCAGGCCCGGCGCCAAATATAATGGCACCTGCATCAGCGCATGAAGGAAAAAGTCGGTCTTGTCCGACACCTCAATGGCCCCGGTTTTCTTTGGCTTGAAATAGGTTGAACCTTTCGGCGTGTTGCGAGCCCAACGGTAATAGATTCCCGCATAAACAAGCGCGACCAACCCAGTCGCACCAACAGCGTAACGCCAGCCATCGGCACCACCAAACATCAGCGCCACGGTGGGCAGCCCCACGGCGGCGGCAGCCGCACCAAAATTCCCCCAGCCACCATAAATGCCTTCGGCAAGACCAACCTGGCGCGCCGGGAACCATTCGCCGATGGCGCGGATACCGATAACGAATCCGGCACCCACAAACCCAAGAAGGAAACGCGTCAGGGCCAGCATTTCGAAACTGTCGGCCACGGCGAATAGCAAACAAAGCACGCCCGAGACCGCCAGCAACGCCGTATACACAAGCCGCGGCCCGTGGCTGTCGACCAACATGCCGATGAGAATGCGCGCCGGGATGGTCAACGCCACGTTGAGAATCAAAAGCGCGCCAATTTCCTGATCGGTCAGATGCAACGTATCGCGAATGGAGGCCAGCAAGGGTGCGTGGTTAAACCAGATGACGAAGGTGATGAAAAACGCCACCCAGTTCAGGTGAAGCACGCGCATGCGCCCTTTGAACGAGAAGAGATGAAGTTTCGCAGGGGTTTCCATATTTGTGTGAGGCTCCGGCAAATCAGCTGAACGGAAAAAATAAGACCTGTTGCCAGCAAAGATTGCGAAAGCTGTGCCAAGTCGGAACCACCACCGTCTTAGGATATTTTTCCTTTGATTTTAATGAGTTGCTTAAACTGACTGTTTTTTAATCAGCCAAATTGTGTGATTAAATGTTAGGCAGAGTTTCTAGGCCCTGCGCAGGAAATGGCCAGATCCGTTTCGCATCCGCACTTTCCACCGCCCAAAAAACCCTTGGAAAACCAAGAAAATTCGCAAAATTCCGGGCAAATTCCGGGTTGGCAAGCTTCTTGCTCTCTTTCTGGTAATGGAGGGGCACGAAACAAGAAAAAAACGCGCGCGAACGGTCGGAAACCGGGCCGGCGGAAATTGCGCCCGAAAGCCAGGCAAAAGGAGAGAAGGCTTATGAAAAAACGCTTGGTCGTTATTGGCAATGGCATGGCCGGAATGCGCACCGTCGAAGAACTGCTGGCGCTGGCGCCCGACCTTTACGACATCACCGTGTTCGGCGCGGAACCCTTCGGCAATTACAACCGGATTTTGTTGTCGCCGGTGTTGGCCGGGGAAAAAACCATTGATGAAATCATGCTCAACGATTTCAACTGGTACGACGCCAACGGAATCACTCTGAAATCCGATCGTAAAATTGTCGGCATCGACCGGCGTGTGCGCAATGTAACGGATGAGACGGGAGAGACGACCCCCTATGACCGGTTGCTGCTGGCAACCGGGTCCGATCCGGTAATACTGCCGCTGCCCGGTGCTGACCTTCCCGGGGTCGTGACCTTCCGAGACCTCCATGACGTCGACGCCATGATCCAGGCTGCCGATAAACACAAAAACGCCGTGGTAATCGGCGGCGGCCTGCTTGGCCTGGAAGCTGCAAACGGCCTGATGAAGCGGGGCATGTCGGTCACCGTGGTGCATCTCAGCACCAGTCTGATGGACCGTCAGCTAGATAAAGCCGCAAGTGAAATGCTTCGCGCCTCCCTCAACACAAGCGGCTTGACCTTCGCCATGGAGGCCGAGACCGAGGCCATCCTGGGCGACGGCCATGTCAGCGCCGTACGCCTCAAGAACGGTCGGAAAATTGCCGCCGATCTGGTGGTCATGGCGGTCGGCATTCGACCAAATGTCAGCCTTGCCCGTAAGGCGGGCCTCTATGTGGAACGCGGGATCGTCGTGGGTGACACCTTGCAGACCTATGACCCTGCCATCTACGCGGTTGGCGAATGCGTCCAGCACCGGGGCACCTGCTATGGCCTCGTCGCGCCCCTGTTCGAACAGGCCAAGGTCTGCGCCGTACATCTGGCAATGCTTGGCTATGCCGCCTATAGCGGCTCTCTCACCTCTACCAAGCTCAAAGTAACAGGCATTGATCTGTTCTCGGCAGGGGATTTCTCCGGCGGCGACGGCACCGAAGAAGTGGTGCTCCAGGACAAGGCGAGCAACGTTTATAAAAAACTGGTCCTCAAAGACGGGCGCATCAAGGGTGCCGTGCTTTACGGCGACACCATTGACGGCAGCTGGTATTTCCGGCTGATGCGCGACGGCACCGATATTTCGGCCATGCGCGACGGGCTGGTGTTCGGCCAGGCCTATCTTGGCAATTCGGAACATGGCACCAGCCAGTCGATCGTTTCCCTTCCCGACAACACCGAAATTTGCGGCTGCAACGGCGTTTGCAAGGGTAAAATCGTCAACGCAATTACGACCAAGAAATTATTCACCCTGGACGAGGTGCGCGCCCACACCAAGGCGTCTTCTTCCTGTGGATCTTGCACCAGCCTGGTGGAACAGCTCATCGCGTTCACCCTTGGCGGCGACTATTCCGCAACGCCCAAGGAAAAGCCCCTTTGCCCCTGCACCGAACACAGCCATGACACGGTGCGGCACGCAATCCTGGATCAGGAGCTGATGTCCATTCCCGATGTGATGGAATTCATGGAATGGCACACGCCTGACGGTTGCCAGAAATGCCGCCCGGCGCTGAATTACTACCTGATCTGCGCCTGGCCGGATGAATATGTGGATGACAGTCAGTCGCGTTTTATCAACGAACGCGCCCACGCCAACATCCAGAAAGACGGCACCTATTCGGTGGTGCCGCGCATGTGGGGCGGCACGACAAATTCTGCGGAATTGCGCGCCATTGCCGATGTCGCCGACAAATTCGAAATCCCGACGGTGAAAATTACCGGTGGCCAGCGCATCGACCTGCTGGGCGTGAAGAAGGAAGACCTGCCAGACGTGTGGCACGATCTGAACGCCGCCGGGATGGTATCGGGCCACGCCTATGGCAAGTCGCTTCGGACCGTCAAAACCTGCGTCGGTTCTGAATGGTGCCGTTTCGGCACCCAGGATTCAACCGCCATGGGAATCGAACTTGAAAAAATGTGCTGGGGCAGCTGGACACCCCATAAGTTCAAGATGGCGGTGTCGGGATGCCCACGCAACTGCGCCGAAGCCACCATCAAGGATTTCGGCGTGGTGGCCGTGGAGTCGGGATGGGAACTTCATGTTGGCGGCAATGGCGGCGTCAAGATTCGCACCACCGACCTCTTGTGCCGGGTGACAACACCCGACGAGGTGAAGGAATATTGCGGCGCCTTTATGCAGCTCTACCGCGAAGAGGCGCATTATCTGGAGCGCACCGCCCCCTGGATCGAACGGGTCGGCCTTGCCTATGTCAAATCGCATGTTGTCGAAGATGCCAAAGGCCGTCAAAGCCTCCATGCCCGTTTTCTCGCCGCCCAGGCCGCATGCCAGCACGATCCATGGGCCAGGCGGACCGAAAAAGACGCCCCCGAACGGCGCGAATACGTACCCCTTGCGGAGCTAGGCGCATGAGCAATTGGGTCGCCATTGGCCATGTCAAAGACATCCCGCGCCTGGGCGCGCGGGTGGTGCGCAGGAACGGCATCGACATTGCCGTTTTCCGCGTCGCCGGGGACCAGATTTACGCGATTGAGGATCGCTGCCCACATAAGAGCGGGCCGCTGAGCCAGGGCATCGTCCATGGCGGGCGCGTGACCTGCCCACTCCACGACTGGACCATCGACCTTGCCGCCGGCAAAGCCGTCGCCCCCGATCAGGGCTGCGTCACCACCTATGCTGTGCGCATTGCCAATGACAAGATCGAAATCAACCTCGCCAAAAACGGCCAGGCCGTCACTTCCGTCCAATGACAAGAGAGGTCAAGACCACGTGCCCCTATTGCGGGGTCGGCTGTGGCCTGATTGCGTCATGCGGCGTTGCGGGTGACGTTGTCATCAAACCCGACCCTGCACATCCAGCCAATTTCGGCCGGATCTGTTCCAAGGGCGCCGCCCTGGACGAAACCCTCGACCATAAGGGCCGCCTGCTTCATCCCATGGTCGATGGGAAACGCACGAATTGGGACACCGCTCTTTTCCGCGCCGCAGAAGGCTTCACCAAAACTATCGCCAAACATGGACCGAACGCCGTGGCGTTCTATGTATCCGGTCAACTTCTGACCGAAGATTATTACGTCGCCAACAAGCTGATGAAGGGCTTTATCGGCAGCGCAAATATCGACACCAATTCACGGCTGTGCATGGCCTCATCGACGGCCGGACACAAGCGCGCCTTTGGCAGCGATAGCGTGCCCGGAAATTACCAGGACCTCGACGAAGCCGACCTTGTCATTTTTGCCGGTTCCAATGCCGCCTGGTGCCACCCGGTGCTTTACCAACGGATCATGGCGGCACGAGAAAAGAACCCCACCCGGCGGATGGTGATCATTGATCCCCGCCGCACCGCCACCTGCGAAGGAGCCGATCTCCACCTAGCGCTGAAGCCTGGCAGCGACACCACGCTGTTCAACGGCCTTTTGATGCATCTGGCTGCCAAGGATCAAATTTCCAGCGGCTTCGTCGCAGACCACACCACGGGCCTCGACCCGGCCCTGGCGGTGGCCAGACTTGGCCCTGAAAGGGTTGAGGACATCGCGACCGCCTGCGGCCTTGCCACAGCGGACGTCAAAAAATTCTTTGACTGGTTTGCCAAAACCGAACGCACGGTGACCCTTTATTCCCAGGGGATCAATCAATCCTCTGCCGGAACCGACAAGGTCAATGCCATCCTCAATTGCCATCTGGTGACGGGCCGCATTGGCCGTCCCGGCATGGGGCCATTTTCCCTGACCGGCCAACCGAACGCCATGGGGGGACGCGAGGTCGGCGGCATGGCCAACCAGCTTGCCGCCCATATGAACATCGAAACCGCTTCCCATCGCAACCTGGTGCAAAAATTCTGGACCGCGCCGGTGATAGCCGACACGCCGGGGCTCAAGGCCGTGGACATGTTCCAGGCCGTTGCCGACGGCAAGATCAAGGCCATCTGGATCGTCGCAACCAATCCGGTTGTCAGCCTGCCCGATGCCGGGCGTGTCGCCGGTGCGCTTGCCGCCTGTCCTTTGGTTGTGGTGTCCGATTGCATGGCAAAGACCGACACCACCGCCCATGCCGATGTGTTGCTACCAGCGCTGACCTGGGGCGAAAAAAATGGAACCGTCACCAATTCCGAACGTCGCATTTCGCGCCAACGCGCCTTTCTGGATCCGCCCGGCGAAGCCAAGGCCGATTGGTGGGCCTTCTGCGAAGTTGCAAAACGCATGGGGTTTGTGACCGGCTTTCGCTATCAAGCACCGGCAGATATTTTCCGCGAGCATGCGGCCTTGTCCGGCCACCAAAACAATGGCACGCGCAGTTTCGACATTTCCGGCCTGGCATTGCTTGACGATGCCGGGTACGACGCCCTTGCCCCTATTCAATGGCCAGTGACGAACGCGCAGGCCAACGGTACCGCGCGCCTGTTTACGACCGGAAAATTTTTCAACCCTGATGGCCGCGCGCAATTTGTTGCCGTGCCGCCCCATAGCCCGGCCAACGCCCCCAGCCATGAACGCGATAGGGCCTATCCCCTTGTCCTGAACACGGGTCGAACCCGGGACCATTGGCACAGCATGACGCGCAGCGGGGCCTCGCCAAAACTATCAGCCCATATGGAAGAACCGACGATCGCAATTCACCCGAACGATGCCACGGCCTACGCATTAAAGGCGGGGAATTTTGCGCGCCTCGTCAGCCGGTGGGGTGAAATGACGGCCCGGATTGCGACCGAACCCGGCCAAATTCCCGGGCAGGTTTTCGTCCCCATTCATTGGAACAATCAATTTACCAATGCGGGCTGCGTCGCCAATCTTGTCAATCCCGTGACGGACCCGGTCTCTGGCCAGCCCGAATTAAAACACACGCCGGTTGCTATCAAACCTGTATCAACCTCGTGGCAGGCCCTGGCGTTAACCCGGAACAGGACTCGCCCCGCCGCCGCAGATTATTGGACATGTGCGCGCGGCAACGGCTTCTGGCGTCACCACCTTGCAGGCAGGCAAACCCCGGTTGATTGGGATGCCCATGCGCGCATGCTTTTGCCCGATGCGCACAAGGACGCCGAATGGATATCTTACCGGGATGCCGCCTCGGGCATCTATCGCTATGCCTGCTTCATGGATGGGCGGCTTGAAGCCAGCCTGTTCGTAGCCGATGTCCAGGTCGAAGAAGCCTTCGACTGGATCGGGCAATTGTTTGCGGCAGAAAGCGTTACCGCGTTAGAGCGCGCAACCCTGCTTTCCGGTCAGCCACCCGCCGGCCGAAAGGATATCGGGGCCATCGTCTGCGCATGTTTTTCCATAGGCTGTAAGCAAATCGCTTCCGCCATCGCGCTTGGCGGCCTGACAAGCCTCGACGAAATTGGCGAAAGCCTTGGCGCGGGGACCAATTGCGGTTCGTGCAAACCAGAACTCAGCCGCCTCCTTGAAAAGGCGGCCACCCCTGCCACACAAGCACCACGCGCATAAGCGTCGCACTAACGCAGTCCGGCCCGTTTCCAGATCAGAAACACCGCCGGAATAACCAGCAAGGTAAGTACCGTGGCGCTCACCATGCCCCCCACCATGGGGGCGGCAATGCGGCGCATGACTTCCGATCCGGTGCCGGACCCAAGCATGATGGGAAGCAGCCCGGCGATGGTCGCCGTCACCGTCATCAGGATCGGACGCACGCGCATCAAGGCGCCATGGACGATGGCGTGGCGCAGATCGTCCAGGGTCAACACGCGGCCCTCTTTTTCAGCGATGGCACGTTGCCCGGTCAGGGCCTGTTCCAGATAGACCATCATCAAAACGCCGATTTCGACCGACACCCCGGCAAGGGCGATAAAGCCGACGCCCACGGCCACCGAGAAATTGTAGTCAAGCAAAGCCATAAGCCACAGACCGCCAACAAGCGCCAGCGGCAACGTGCTCATGATAATCAACACCGGCGCAACGCGCCGGAAGTTCAAAAACAGAAGCAAAAGAATGATAGCAAGGGTCACCGGCACCACCACCGACAGGCGTTCTTTCGCGCGCTCCATATATTCATACTGGCCAGACCAGGTGAGCGAATAACCCGGCGGCAGAACGATGCCCGCAGCCACCGCCTTTTTAGCGTCGGCCACGTAAGAGCTGATATCACGGCCTGCAATGTCCACATAGATCCACCCGTTCAGCCGGGCGTTTTCGCTACGGATCACGCCGGGCCCGTCGGAAATGGAAATATCGGCAAGCCGCTCAAGGGGAATCTGCGCGCCCATGGGTGTGACCACCGGCAGGGTTTTCAATTTTCCCAGACTATCGCGGTAATCGCGCGGATAGCGAAGATTAATCGGATAGCGCTCCAGCCCTTCAACGCTCTGGGTAATCGTCATGCCGCCAATGGCCGTTCGCACCACGTCCTGCACATCGGCCACGTTAAGCCCAAAACGCGCCGCTTCGGCGCGGCGGATATCGATATCGATAAAGCGTCCTCCGGTGACCCGCTCCGCATAGACGGACGCCGTGCCGGGAACGGTTTTGATGACATTTTCAATGGCCTCGCCGATCGCACCGATGCCCTTTAAATCGGGGCCGGCCACCTTGATGCCAACGGGCGTCTTGATACCGGTGGCCAGCATGTCGATGCGATTTTTAATCGGCATGATCCACACATTTGTCAGGCTTGGCACCTGCACGATGCGATCGAGTTCCTTCTTCAGCTTTTCCATGGTCATGCCGGGCCGCCACTGATCGTGCGGATGCAGGCGGATGGTCGTTTCCACCATGGTCAGCGGCGCCGGGTCGGTTGCGGTGTCGGCGCGTCCGGCCTTGGCATAGGCGCTTTTTACCTCTGGCACGGTCATAATCAGCTTGTTGGTCTGCTGAATGATTTGCGCCATTTTGCCCGCCGAGGCTGCGGGAAAGGCGCTCGGCATATAAAGAAGATCCCCTTCATCGAGATCCGGCATGAACTCGCCGCCCACACGCGACAACGGCACCATTGCACTTGCCAGCACAAGGCCTGCGACAAGCAACATCCGGACAGGGTGTTTCAACACCAGGCCGATAAAGGGCCGATAGAGGGTGATCAGCATCCGGTTGATCGGATTTTTCTGTTCCGCCAACACGCGCCCGCGAATGAAATAGCCCATCAGCACCGGCACCAGCGTAACGGCAAGTCCCGCCGCCGCCGCCATGGCGTAGGTTTTGGTATAGGCGAGGGGATGAAATAGGCGGCCTTCCTGGGCCTCCAGAGCAAAAATCGGCACAAAGCTGAACGCGATAATCAGCAGCGAGAAAAAGACCGCCGGCCCCACTTCCGTGGCCGCATCGGCAACGAGACGCCAGCGGTTTTCTTTTGTCAGCCCCGTGCGCTCAATATGTTTGTGCATGTTTTCAATCATCACGATGGCCGCATCGACCATGGCACCAATGGCAATGGCAATGCCGCCCAATGACATAATATTGGCGTTGATGCCCTGCAGGTTCATCACGATAAAGGCGATGAGCACGCCCAGGGGCAGGCTAAGCACAACGACCAGGGCCGAACGCAGGTGAAAAAGAAAGATGGCGCAGACCAGAATGACGACGATGAATTCTTCGGTAAGCTTTTCGCGCAACGTATCGACGGCGCGTTCAATCAGCGACGAGCGGTCATAGGTCGTAACCAGTTCCACCCCTTCGGGCAGACTTTTTTCCAAGGACGTCAGCTTTTTCTTCACGCGTTCAATGACGCGAAGGGCATTTTCGCCAAAACGCATGATGATGATACCGCCAACGGCCTCGCCCTCGCCATTCAGTTCGCCAATGCCACGGCGCAATTCCGGTCCGATGCGAATCTGCGCCACGTCCCTAAGAAGCACCGGCGTGCCGTCTTTGGTGACTTTCAGCGGAATCTGGCGCAAATCTGCCTCTGATTTGATGTAGCCACTGGCGCGCACCATGTATTCGGCCTCGGCCATTTCAATGATGCGCCCGCCGCTTTCCTGATTGCCGCGCGCGATGGCGGTGCGCACTTTCGAAAGCGGAATTTCAAAACTTCGCAACTTGTCCGGATCGACAACAACCTGGTACTGGCGAACCATGCCACCAATGCTGGCAACCTCGGAAACCCCCGGCACGGTCTGCAATTCATATTTCAGAAACCAGTCCTGAAGAGAGCGCAATTGCGCCAGGTCATGTTTTCCGGTGCGATCGATCAACGCGTATTGATAGACCCAGCCGACACCCGTGGCATCCGGCCCCAGGGCCGGTTTGGCCCCATCCGGCAGGGTCGGTGCAACCTGCGAGAGATATTCGAGCACGCGCGAACGCGCCCAATAGAGGTCCGTGCCGTCTTTGAAAATAATGTAGACAAAACTGTCATTAAAGAAAGAATAGCCGCGCACCGTGACTGCGCCCGGCACCGCCAGCATGGCGGTTGTCAGAGGATAGGTCACCTGATCCTCGACCACTTGGGGCGCCTGACCCGGATAAGAGGTCTTGATAATCACCTGCACGTCGGAAAGGTCCGGAATGGCATCAAGGGGCGTATTTTTCAACGCATAGGCCCCCCAGCCCGCCAGCAACAAAGCCAGCATGACGACCAGAAAACGGTTGCCGATGGACCAGCGGATGAGCGCGACAATCATTGCACCGGTCCTTTTTTCTTCGCCACTTTCCGAATGGCCGTGATGACAAAATCCCCGTTTTTATTCGCCTTTCCGCGAATGGTGAAACGCACGGCATCCCCGGCCTCAAGGTTTTGCAAAAAACCTGGATTGATGACGAAATTCATGTTCATGGCAGGCCAGCCAAAAGCCTCAACGGGCTCGTGACGAATGGCAATCATCCCGTGGTCAGCCATCATGGATTCCACCACGCCCGTGGTTTCAGCCTCGCTGGCAAAATCCGTAACGGGCGCGTACATGCGCAGGCTGGTGCCGCGCAGACTGGCTTCGGAATCAATCAGGAACTGGCTGGAAATAACCACGGTCTCGCCTTCTGCCAGACCCTCCAGGATTTCAACCTTGTCACCCGATTCCATTCCGGCCACCACATGGGCCGGGCGAAAGCGCCCATCGCCAAGGGCCAGGATCACCCGGTCCGCCTTGCCGGTACGGATCAGGGCCTCGCGATCAATCGCCAGCACGCCGACATGCGGCTCGGCCTTGATGTTCACTTTTGCGTACATGTCCGGCTTCAAGGCACCATCCGGATTGTCAAACCGCAGGCGCACCTGCACGGTGCGCGAACTGGCAATCAGCGTGGGATAGACATAATCCACCACGCCCTTCCAGACGCGCCCGGGGCTGGCATCGATGCGCATGTCCACGTTTTGCCCGGCTTTCACCCACCCGGCCTGACTTTCAAAAACTTCCGCCAACACCCAGACCCTTGAAAGGTCCGCCAGCATCATAATCTGCCGGCCCGGCTTGACGAAGGCCCCCTCGCCCGCACCAAGCATGGTGATGACGCCGTCTTGTGGCGCATACATACGGATCAGGCGCTGCGCCTTGGCGGACTTCCGAACCGATGCAATCTGCGCCACGCTCATGCCAAGGGCCTGCAAACGGCTCTTCGACGCGCGGATCAGCGAGGCCTTGCCAATACGCACCGCCTGTAAATATTCTTCCTGCGCACTCACCAGAGGCCGCGAATAAAGATCAAACAAGGGCTGACCACGGCGCACCACCTCGCCCGGTGATTTCACATAAAGTTTTTCAATCCAGCCTTCGGAACGCACATCCACAATGGCGGTTTTGTCATCGTCGGCGCGCACGAAACCAACCGTATCGATGTTGCGGTAAAGCGTCGCGCGCACAACCCGCGCAATGCGCACGCCGATGTTGTTTTCAACCACCGGGTTGATGCGCACATAATTTTTATCACCCGCGCCAGCTTCTTCCTCCCCATAGACCGGGATCAGATCCATCCCCATGGGAGATTTTCCGGGCTGGTCCCTTCTGAAATTCGGGTCCATCGGGGCCTGCCAATAGAGAATCTTTTTTGTATCCGATGCGGGCGCATCACTTTTGCCGCCGCCATGACCCGTCCATTCCGACAGGGCAAAGCCGCCCGCAAGGCCAAGGGCCAGCACGAAAGCGAACCCGATGATCTTTGGCTTATTCATGGCCTTCTCCATTGAGGTAGAGCAACGCCGCATGGGCTTTTTTACGGTCGGTGCGCAGATGCAAAAGGGTTAACTCGGCGTCCAGCACGGCAAGTTCTGCGCGCACCAGTTCGGAAAAATCCGCCGTTTCATTTTCATACCCGATGAGAGCGGCCCCGGCGGCGTGTTGCGCCCGTTTGCGCACGTCGCCATCGTAAAGTGCGACACGCTCGCCAAGGCGCGTCCATTCAGCGTAGGCGCGTCCAAGCTCACGGTTCAATTCCAGCAATTGCGCGTCGCGGCCAAGACGCTCGGAAGCCTTCAGGCGCTTGGCGGCGCGAAGGTTTGGGGCCTGGCGGTTCGCGGTAAAAAGCGGCACGCTGAGCACCACACCGATTGTGCCAAAATCCGAGCGGCTGTCACGCAGGCCATAGGCGCCCTCAACGGAAAAGCCGGGTTTGTATTGCTCACCCGCAATGTCCACGTCGCGGTCACGGGCGGCGATTCTGGCATCAAACGCCTTCATGCTTGGATGATGGATCAGGCCCGTCTTTATTTCCTGCACCGCCGGAAGGGGTGGCAAATGCGGCAATGTCCCTGGCAACGGACGCACCGCATCGGCCATGCCGATCAGCCGGGTAAGGTCCGCACGCGCCATATCCGCCTTGCGGCTAATTTCCACCAGGCGCGCGTCCAAAAGACTGGTTTCCAGATCAATGCGCAGCACATTCTGCGCAGCACTGCGTCCAGTGGCAAACACTGCCTCTGCAATGCCGCCAAGCTCGGCAATTTGCGCCCGGCTTTCTTTGATAATCCTGTGCGCACCCTGCCAGTAAAAAATCTCCAGCCATGCGGTGCGCGTCTGAAGGGCGATCTGCCGCTCGCGCAACGTTTTTTGTTCGCGCTCGGCCGAAGCTTCGCTAAAACGCTTTCGCCGGATCAGACGAAGGCTGTCGCCCTTTGGAAAGGCCTGGCGCACGCCAAGAGACAATTGCGTCATGCCTTCGCGGTTGATGTCCAGGGAAGAAAGCGGCACGTTCTGCATGCGCGCCGTGAAGGTCGGATCAGGGAGTTGGCTGTCGGCAATGGCGCGTTCTTCCAACGCCTCGGCGCGTTCGTCAAAGAGCGCCACGCTCGGATCATTGGCCCGCACGGCAATGGTCACACTTTCGGCCAGGCCCAGGGGTTGCGCGGCAACCGGAACCGCAAGCAGCACGCCCGCCACAACGGCCAGCATGCAAGTGAAGATAGGTGAGGTCATGAGGTACGCCCCTTTTTTTCAAAGCCGAAATCTTTACATTACGCGCACAGGCCAATGGGCCTGCGAAAATAGCCCCGCAAAAAATGCAGGCCTGAAAATGCGTTGAAAAGATCTAGCTTCGAGGAGGCGGCGTGTTCTGCGCAATCAACCGGCCATCCCGGTTCCAGTCGGTCTGGATTGGATCGTACATTTTCGGCGTTCTTTCAGCAGAACGAATTTCCGGAAGGACCGCAAACAACCCGGAAAATGCGCCGCAGGGAAGGTTGCAATTCATATCCGCCGGACAGGCCCCGCCTTCATGCTGGTCGCAACAGGCATGGGCCGAACCCTGAGTCCTATCCGTAGAATGCGCAGAATGCATAGAAGTAGAATGCGTGTCGGCGCTTTCCATTGAAGCCACCGGCGCGGCAGACGGATAGGCAAACGCCCCGGGTGCCAGCACGACAACCGCCAGCAGCAGCAATGCCATGGCGGTTTTCAGCCTTAAATTCGCACCAATTCTGCCCAAGGGAATCCATCCTTCCGTTCAAATACGATCATAAATACGGTCAGAGCCGATCGCAACGCCCTTTCCGACACGACAGTTATTCCCGAAAAACGCTGGCAACCGCTGGAAAAGATTGAAAAAACCCCGCCTTTGCCAGCATGCACGGCCATTTTGCTGTAGGCTGGCGCGCTGGACATAATAAAAAAAGAGCCCTTTCCAGGGGCAAAGAATACGGAAATTTTTATGGCAGAACGTGACGCAAAGCACGACCTTCGACGCGGCAAGGCATTTTCGCCGCGTATTGCGGCGGGGCTGTTTGCCATTGGCGACGGGCTTGCCGTTTTTCTGACTGGCTTGTTCCTCTATCTCGCCTATCTCGGCTGGAATGCGGAGGACAAGGCGCAGCTTTATGTCACGGCCATGGTCATTCAGTCCGCTATCATTGTAACCACGTTTTATTTTCTTGGCTTGTATGGCTTCGATTCGCTTCTGCGCCATCTTTATTCGATCAAACGAATTATCCTCAGCGTTTCCATCCTGTTCCTTGTCCTGATCGGGCTCGCATTCGCATTAAAGCTTTCCTTCGAATATTCGCGCATATGGTTTTTTTCCTGGTATCTGCTGACCGTCGCAGCGTTGAGCATACTCAGGGGCACAACGTCCTATCTGGTTCGCTCTCTGGCAAGAGCCGGAAAACTAACGCGCAACCTCGTTATCGTTGGCGGCGGCGAACAGGGGGTTCGCCTGCTCGAAGCGCTGGAGAAACATCGCGAGCCGTGGATTCGGATTCTTGGTT
This sequence comes from Rhodospirillaceae bacterium, assembly GCA_002746255.1. Classification (NCBI taxonomy): domain Bacteria; kingdom Pseudomonadati; phylum Pseudomonadota; class Alphaproteobacteria; order Rhodospirillales; family Rhodospirillaceae; species Rhodospirillaceae bacterium. The sequence continues at coordinate 56,994 of NVWO01000009.1, forward strand.
TTTTCGATGACCGCACCGACCGCATCCCATGCCAGCTGGGAAACCACAGGCTGCAAGGCAATCTGGATGGCCTGATTGAATTTTCCAGACATACGCGGGTCGATGAAGTGCTGATCGCAATTCCCTGGGAGGCCGAAAACCGGTTGCTCGACATTTTCAGAAAACTCAAAGTCATTCCGGCGCGCATCCGATTAAGCCCGGACAAGATTGGATTAAATCCCCTGTTTCATAATTTTGACCGCTGCTGCAGCATTCCGATGCTGGATATTTTCGACAAGCCAATTTCGGATTGGAATTACGTCCTGAAAATAATCGAAGACCGCGTGGCCGGCGCCGTCCTTCTGGCCGCTTCCGCTCCGATAATGTTGCTGATCGCCATCGTCATCAAAACCACCAGCCCCGGCCCGGTTCTGTTTCGCCAGCAACGCTATGGGTTTAACAATCAACTCATCGAAGTCTATAAATTTAGAACCATGCATCATGGCCAGACAGACCAGGACGCAAGCAAGCTGGTGACAAAGGGAGACTCAAGAGTGACCCCGTTTGGTGCCTTTTTGCGGCGGACAAGCCTGGATGAACTCCCCCAGTTTTTCAACGTGTTACAAGGGAACATGTCGATCGTTGGGCCACGCCCCCATGCGCTGCAGGCAAAGGCGGGCAACCGGCTTTATGAAGAGGTTGTCTCGCAATATGCCAGCCGGCATAAGGTAAAACCCGGCATCACCGGATGGGCGCAGGTCAGCGGCTGGCGCGGTGAGACCGATAATGAAGAAAAAATTCAACGGCGCCTTGAACACGACCTCCATTACATCGAAAACTGGTCGTTGCTGTTCGACCTTCGAATCATCCTCCGCACGATCCTGGTTTTGTTCAAGAATGAAAATGCGTATTAGATGAAGATGCCGACACGCACCCCGCCAATGACAAGTGAACGTTCTTCTTCGGCGGCAATCATCCTCGCCGATTTTGTGACCGGGCGAATAACGGGTGGGCATCAAAGCGACTACCTCGCCGCCCTCGAAGAGGCCCTCTCACCGCTCGGCACCGTGACCATCGCACCCTATCGCGATGGGCATGCCGTCATTCAACAGGCCCTTGCCAGCCTTCCAAAAATGCCTTTAACACCTTCCCGCTTTGGGCGTTATTTTGGAAGTCTTTGGCTGTTTCACAGATTGCTGCGAAACCGGCGAACGCAACTGATCCTCTTTCCATCTCCGGAATTTCGGGATTTCGTTATTTTTTTTCTGGCGTCCGTTTTTCAGATATCCAGACACAAAACGGTTGCCCTGTTCGTCTTTCGGCGGGATGCCGCAGGCATCGTTGGACGGGTTTCCTGGAAATCACGTTTGATTGACCGCATGACGCGATGGCTGTCAAAACGGCATTACCTGTATCCGGTTTCCGATTCCAGGGTTGCCTTAACCTATTGGGAGGCCGTCACGGGACTTCCGGGAAGCCTTGTCGGCATTCCCATGCGCCGCCCCTCCGGCGCAAGGCGTCCCAGACAAGCGACGGACCCGCTGATCATTGGACTGATTGGCCTTTTCCGCCTGGAGAAAGGGGCTGCAGCCTATGATCGCGTTACCGGGGAAGCCCTTGCCTTTGGCCCGCCGGCAAAGGTTATTCTGCAGCTTAATCCTTCAAACATGCCCGAAGAAGAAAGGCTGGCAGCCGAACTTCGCCGCAAATGGCAGGACGCAGGAAGCGTCCAAATCATCGACGAACATCTCAACGCCGATGCCTATGCCTCGCTTCTCGGTTCGCTCGACATCCTGGTGCTTCCCTATGACGCAGGCTAGCTACGGGGTTGGCACAAGCGGCATCATGTTTGAGATACTTGCCATGGATGGCGTTGTCGTCGCCACCCGGTTTGAATGGGGCGTTGCGCGTTTCGGAGACAATCCGAACGTGGTCTGGCTGGACGATGTGGAACCCGTCACCATCCAGAACGCGTTGAAAGAGGCGGCAAGACTGGTCGCCTCCGATTCTCGCGCACAATTGCCGGATGATTTCACATCGAGCTGGCATGCCGCCATTCAGCAGGCCTGCGCCAGCCTTCCAAAAAAGCGCTTCGATGCCCATGGAACGGGCAGATAACGGTAGATTCAAATGGACATGTTAAAATGCCTCATCAAGCGTCTCATCGGCAGGGACCCCAGGATCAAACAACTGGAGCAGGAGCTTCGCCTGTGCCAGGCTCAGTTCGAGGTTCTCTTCTCGGACGTGGCAACGTTTGCGAGCAAATCGGATTTGCCGAAACCCGGAAATGTTTCAATCACGACTGAACATCCAGTCGCCATTGCCTCCAACGATCACCTGCATCCAAAAGGCACGAAGAACGACATCACGCGCCATCCGCGATTCGTGGCGGCGTTAAAAAAATGCCTCGGAAATGATCTCGCCTATCTGGATCTTGGCTGTTCCGGCGGCGGCCTGGTCTTCGACTTCCTGATGCGTGGCTTTGAGGCCTATGGCATCGAGGGCTCGGACTATAGCCGGAAGCACAAACGCGCCTTCTGGGGCATTATTCCGGATCGCCTGTTTACGGCCGACATTACGAAGCCTTTCCAATTGCGCGAAAAGGACGGCGATGGACCAAAGACCTTTCGGGTCATCGGCGCATGGGAGGTCCTCGAACATCTGGAGGCGACGGCGCTGGAGAGCTTCTTTCGGAACGTGCGGGATCATCTGCGAGACGACGGGCTCTTCGTTGCTTCCGTGGCAACCACTGACGACATCGATCCTCTAATGGGGATTAACTGGCACAAGACCGTGAAGCCGAAAGACTGGTGGATTGAGAGATGCGCGGCGTTCGGCTTTGAGGAAGCGGAGATTGCTTTTGCCATCGCTGATTTTCCGAGAGGATCCGGAAATCCGACTTCACTGGACTGGAATTTTGCAATGAACCCTGAGATGGGGTTTCACCTCGTGCTCAGGAAACGGCCCCATTCATAGGGCCATTGGATTGAATGGCGGACATCACTACGGTTTCATTTCAAGAATTGTAGCGCCTTCTTTATCGACCGAAAACGCAACACAGTTTCGGAGACCAATCTTTTCCATCAAGGCCGTTCGGCGTTCCGGCGGCACGATGACAAGCAAGAAGCCGCCGGCCCCCGCGCCACATAGCTTGCCCCCGAGTGCCCCTTCGCGCAGGCAGAGATCGTAAAGCTCGTCGATTGCGTCGTTTGTAACCTTTGAAGACAACCCCTTTTTCAACTGCCAAGACTCGTTCAGAAGCAGGGCAAGACGGCCAGGAATTTCCGCCGCGTCGCCTCCTCCTTCCAGGATACGCTGCGCTTCATCCACCATGTCACGCATGCGGCCTAAATTCGCATCCAGCTTGCGGGTTGTCATACGCGCAATCTGCTCGTCCAGAACGTGGCTTGCACGCCGCGTCTGACCGGTGAAAATGAGGAGCATCCATTCCGTTAACCGGTTAATTCCTTCGTTGGAAATCTGGATTTTTTGCGCCGATATTTGATCCTTGTGAAAATCATAGCGCCGCAACCCGCCAAAGCTTGCATGGAGCTGGTCCTGAATGCCGACCCGTTCGTTCAGGATTTCATGCTCCACATGAATAGCCTTTCTGGCAAGCGCCATCGGGTCGCATGGCTTGCCCTGAAGCCTCCAGATCAAATGTTGAAATCCGACCGTAAAGGTCGAGGAACTTCCCAGTCCCGCACCGGCCGGAAGGTCGGCCTGAACGCTGAAATCCGTCGGCACGGAATAGCCTTCCTCGCGCATCACTTCCCGGACAACCGGATGCTGAATTTCTTCCACCTTCTCGCAAGTCTCGACCCGCGAGTAACCAACCCGGTAGCGATACTGCACCATCGCGCCCAGTGGCAAGGCGCTGATATAGATGTATTTATCGATCGCAAAGCCAAGGGTTGCCCCCGGCTGTTCCCGGAAATATTCCGGATAATCCGTCCCCCCCCCAAACAAGCTAACGCGAAGTGGCGTTCGGCTGACCAACAGCATGACCGGCTCCCCTGTTACGAAAGCCGCTTCAGGCGATCGGACAGATAGGAATCGATCGTCGCACGCAATCCCGTTTCCAACGGCGTGTAATCGAAATTAAACAGGCTGTCTATCCTGGATGTATCGAGTATCTTTTTCAGAACGCCCACATAGCGGCTGGTATCATATTGAATGTCATCCGGGTCGTATCCGACGATCTCGCATATCTTTTGGGCATATTCCTTTATCGAATAGCCGGCCCCGCTGGCCACATTGAGGATGTCGTTTGATATTTTTCCGGCCGTAAGTTCGATCAGACGCACCGCATCTTCGACATAAATCAATTCGCGTATTTGCGAACCATCCCCCCACAAGACAACCGGGTCGCCATTCTCCTTGCCAGCCACGATCTTCCGGATCAGATCGAAGACAAAGTGGGTATCTGAAGGATCAAACTCGGGTCCGTACAAAGTGGAGGGAACCAGATAGCGGTAGTTCAGACCATACTGATGACGCAGGGCGACCAGTCCCTCGTAAAGCATCCGCTTTGTCATCGTATAGGTATAAAGATCCGGGTCCGGATCCCCTTTCATGTAACTCTCTTCCTTCAAGGGAAATCCCGGGGAATAGGCGCAACTGGTCCCCATGGCAACCAACTCGGCCTGGGGCTGAAATTCCTTCCAGAACCACAGAACATTCGTATTGAGCTGCTGGTTGACGATCCATTGTTCGCCCTTGTGATACAGGCAGTAGTCGCCTGCCTTCGTCCAGGCGGCCAAATGATAGATCCGATCGAATTTTTCATCCTTGAGGGATAAAAGATTTTCCTGTCGCGTAAGATCGCAGGTTTTCGTATTTACGATCACGACCGACATGCCGTCCCGTTCGAGGACGCGCACAAGATGACGCCCCAGAAATCCCGTTCCGCCAGTAACAAGAACATGCATGAGCTGTTTCCAATCCGGAAAGTGATGAAAATTTACACGTTCGAGAATTTCGAACTGTCGATCATTGTATAGGCTTTCGCAAGCTCACCGATGCCCGCTTTGAGCGCCCAGTCGGGGCAATACCCGGTGGCCTCGATTTTCTCGTTCGAGACGATGTAGTTCCGCTTGTCCGGGTCCTCTCCGAACGGGGCCTCCAGATAGACAAAATCCGTCAGGACGGATTGAATAAGCTGGCACAATTCGATTTTTGAAAGATTGGCATCGGAAAGGCCGACATTGTAGGCATCCCCCTTCATCGCATCGTAATTTGCAATCGCATGCATGAATGCCTTTGCAACGTCGCGGACATGGATGTAGTTCCGCTTGAAATGCCCTTCGAAAATAACGATGAAACGGTCCCGAATCGCCCGATAAGTAAAATCATTTACGAGAAGATCCAGCCGCATGCGTGGCGAGACGCCAAAGACCGTGGCCAGACGGAGCGTGACCCCCTTGTTTGCGCTCAGAATGGCTTCTTCCGCCTCGACCTTCGTCCTGCCGTAAAGCGAGATGGGACGCAAAGGGCTTTCCTCGGTGCAGGGCACATCCGCGTCCCCCGTCCCATAACCGCTGTTGCTGTTCGGAAAGATGATTTTCTGTTCCGTCCCGACCATCTCAACAATTTTCAGAACCGCGTCGCGATTCACAGCCACCGCGTTATACGGGTCCCGATCGCAAAGGGGCGCGCCAACCAGGGCGGCCAGGGGAATGACGATATCGGCCTTCGGAAGCAAATTTTTCAGCAGCCGCTCATCCCGCGTGTCACCGCGAATGGGCGTAAAATATTCAAACTGGCAGCACTCCGCAAGATAGGTGTTGCCGCTTGGGAAATTGTCCAGCACCGTGACCCGGTAGCCCTCTTTAAGCAACATCGGCGTCAGGACCGAGCCGATATAGCCGGCGCCGCCGGTGATCAGAACCTGTTGTCTCACGATATATTCCCCATCATTTTTTACTGACTTCTTTCTTTTTTCACGAAAATAGCATGCCCGTTCAGGTTATGTATGAATAAGCGGTCTGATTCATAGGCCAATTCATTCACAAGCCGTGTAATCCCCGGACAATAAGTGAAACCATAATCATCAAACACAACAATCCCACCGACGACCAGCCTAGGCCATACCCACTCAAGGATATCCTTAGCAGATTGATAAATATCAACGTCAATATGGCAAAAACGAAAACACCGCTTAGAAATTGCGTCTCCCGTTTCATCGGGAAATACCCCTATTAAGAGCTCAATATTTACTCCCAATTTGCGGGCCAGGTTCACGACATCTTCTTGCTTAGAATCGGCATGAGCACCGTCCACATAACCGCCATCAATTGGCCCGGCCTTCACAACACCAGCAAACGTATCCGCAAGAAAGACGTTGGCTTCAGGTATATCCTGCTGAAATCTATACGCTAAAAGGCAGCCGGATGCGCCGCGCCATACACCCACCTCAAGGATGTCTCCCTCTGGAAGCTTGGCTGCCTGTAAGGCAAGCGACTAAAGTTCATAGCAACGATATTGATCAACGAGACAATTCGATGAAACTTTCTGATAAACTTTTTGGAACTCGGAATCAGATAGCCAAGGCGCATAACTCATAATTGGCAGCACCATTTCATAATCCAGATCAGGATCATGTGACGTCATGCTGGGTACACGCCACAATTTATACCCCATGGCACGTAGCACGGATTGAATCATTTGTTTAAGCACTACATGTTTCCCGCTTTATGCTGGCGTGATTACCGTCTTCGGCATCAAAACTCTTAACATCGCTGGGTACACTACGTCACGATCGACATTCTGGCATACGTAGTTTCGCCCCGCCATGCCCATCGCGCGTTGTCGCTTCGGATCTTCCAAAAGTGCGAGTGCAGCCCCGGAAAAAGCTTCCGGGTCGTCTGGCGGAACACAGAGACATGCGCCGGTGTTTTCCATCAACTTCCAAAGCGCCGTGCCCGGCAGAGCCGTAGCAATCGAGGGTCTGCCGGCGGCCATGGTTGTATAAATTTTACTTGGCACTGCAAAACTTGCTCCGGCCTCAAGCTGGGGAACAAGATGCACATCGCCTTCGCAAAGCGACTGGTTGAATGCGTGTGCCGGGACCAGCCCTTCAAAATGCACATTTCCAAGACCAAGGAAACGAGCCCGCGCTTTCAACGCGACTTCCTGACTGCCGCCGCCGCGAAGGAGGATGCGCACATCCGGGGCGCGTTCCTGCACGCAGGAAGCCATGGCGAGAACCTGCTCAAGCCCCTGTTTATGCCCGAGATTTCCGCTGTACATCAGGGTCGGCGGGGCGGCATCAGGCCTCGGTAAAGGGAAAACCATCTTTGTATCGACAGGCGTTGGAAAAACAGCAATCGGCACGCGGACGCCAATGCTGCGTATGTGATCCGCCATGTGATCCGAAAGCACGATAACGTGATCGACGCGATTAAGGACAGTCGCTTCCAGACGTTCGGCAAGAAAAGCCAACGCCCCACCGCCACGCATAAGCGCGCGCGCCAACCCCGATTGAATGTCATGAACAACCGCCACGTGACGCCCACCACGCGCCTTTAAGAAAAGCGCCCCGAAAACCGCAAGGATCGAAGGTGAGAGCGAGACCACACAGGGCGCGGGTGCATGATGCCCCCGAAGACGGCCCGCCACCAGATGCACGAAGAATGCACCTTCCGGAAGAACCCGGCCAAGCAGACCGCCCCAGCGTGACGCCAGTGTCGGGGTGCGATGCACCACAACGCCATCTTCAATCCCGTGATCCCGTTCCCCCGCCGCAAAGCCTGGAAACGCCATCCCAACCGGATAGCCCGGCCGGACCGTAAGCACGCTTACGTTGCTTCCGCTGGCGGCCAGCCATTTTGCAAGATCGGCAATAAAGGGCGCGCTCCCGGTTGGTTCGGGCGCGTAATGCCGGGTAACGATGGCTATCCTTTCACTCATGCCGTTTGTTCCAGGAACAAGCGTACACGATCCCGCTGGGCATCGCCTGCAAAGAAGAGAAAATTGTTCGGAATGAACATATTGGAGCCAGCCTTCCCGAGGGCCTCGATGGGATAAAGTTCTCGGTCCTTAAGAAAATAGCCGGCATAGCCATGCCTATTTAAAAAAGCGACAAGCGTGCCGATGGCGTCTTTGCGATGCCGTTCCTCGGCCTCAATCAGGAAGCTTGGGCGGTGAGCGGCAATAAAGCGCCGCCCACCCTCAAGGGCCGACAGCTCATGGCCTTCCACATCGATTTTCACGAACCCAACGGGCCGCTCCAGAAAATCGTCCAGACAGCGGGTCGGGACTTCGACCTTGCGCCCAATTGGAAGGCCCGCCGCGCCTTCGCCATCAATGCTTCCAAGCCCCGGCTCTTCAATGCCTTCGACGAGGGGAATGGAAAGGGCGGCAACCCCTTCCCGGCTGGAAAGCGCGCATTCCTCAATCTGCACCCTGCCACCAAAACCGCGACGCAGTTGCGCCGCAAGCTCCGGATGTGGCTCAAACGTCATCACGGCTTTGGAAAAACGGGCCATAAAATATGTGTAAACGCCCAGGTTTCCACCAATATCGAAGGCGCATTTCTCACGATCACACAATGCCGGCAACAGACGAAGTTCTGCCTCGCCAGAATAGAAATGCTTCCACGCCCGAAGCGCGACCGCCGCCTTTGGGGCAAAGGCCTCCAGCGTTCGAACGATTGGCTTAGGCAATCCGCGCAATTGCGCCTCCTTACGGCTTCCGCTCAGGGCTAGGCCTTATCGGCTTGACGGCCTCGATGACGTAACAGAAGCCTGTAAAATCCCACAAATCATAAAGCACAAACGTCCGGTTCCGGATGCAACGATAGGGAACCAGAACGGGTGCCAGAAGCATCCTCAATGGATGCCGCCGTTTGCCGGCGCGAAGAATTTCCAGGCCCTTGCCGCGTATGATTTTTTCTATCCGTTCCAATGGAAAGGTATCGACATGGGTGCCATCGTCATAAAAATTCAGCCCAACGCCACGGATCGGAAAATGCTTCGATTCGATGGAAGGCCATTCGAGATAGAGGTGGCCACCTGGCCGGATTTTGTCGCACATCTCAGAAACAATTTTTTCCCCATGGCCCAGATGTTCAATGAGGTGCGAACTGATGACATAGTCAAAGCGTTCGTTCGCCAGAAAGGTGAGGTCCGACTTATCAAGGTCTGCAACATGGTATTTCTCAAATAATTTATATCCGGCAATTTCTTCCAGAGGCTTCTTGATGTTTACCGCTTCAATCGCAACCGTGCGAAAAAGCCGTTTGGCGATGATTGCGTCCGCAGGCTCGCCACCGACATCGAGAATGCGATGGAATTCGTCGAATTTTTCCACAGGAAAATGCTGATAGCGTGGGTTTAGGGCCCGCACAACGGCCGCCAGCATGGCGTCTTTGAAGGAACGGCGCGGGTCTGTTTTTGAAGCATCTGGCATTTCGCCGCTTACCCTTTCCGAAGACCTGCAAGCAGCCATTCGCCACGTTCGGCCCAGGAAAAACCTTCCCTGCATTGCGAAAAAGCGCGGCCCTGCAATCGATTGAGCAGGTGCGCATCGTCCAGACTTTCCAGCACGCCTTCGACCAGACGTTTCATATCCGGAAAGACGAGAATCCCCTCTCCGGCGCGCATCGGAAGCCCCGCCACGGACCCTTCCAGACAGGCGATCGGCAGGCGCTGAAATATGTAGGAAAGCGCCTTATGCTTGAAACCACCGCCGGACTGTTCCGGGATAATCCCGACACGCGATTCTCGCAAAAAAGAATAAACATCTTCCACCCGTCCAACGGCGCGCACTGCCCCGAAGCGGGCCTCGATGGCCTTGCCATAACCATCGGGCATATCGCCAACGACAACAATTTCCGCGCCCGCTGCCTCAAAACGTGGTGAGGCAATGGCAAGGAACGCCTCCAGATTCATGCGCTTTGCAACCCAGTTGAAACTACCAAGCACGACAACCCGCCGAGGGATTTCTGCAAAATCCGGGGACCGCTCACGAACCGGCCCATCGTAGCCGGGCGGCAGGGTAAGGAGATGCGCCGCCAGTTTGTGCGTCTGGAACAGGGCCCGGTCTTCTTCGGTATTGACGGTGATCAGATTGACGCATTCCGTTACCCGGCGTTCCAGGCGCGTGGTCTTGATCGCGTCCAGAAACAATCCGAATTTCATAAATAAAGCCCCATGAAAGTCGCGATAGACGTCATACCGGGTCGTCTCTTCGTGATTATGGGAGACATAGGCCAGAACGGGAGGCGTCCGGTTCCGGTAATGGCGCAGGATCGGCGCGATTGCCCACCCCGTTCCGATGTGATCGATCAGGATCGCGTCCCAGTCCTTCGCCCCAAGTTCCTCTTCAAGGGCGGCGCGAATTTTCACTCCACCAAAACGATAGGCCAGGCTCGGCAGGGTGCTAAACAGGCTTGCCGCCTGACGACGTTGGCGAGCACACACGATGCGCCAGGTAACTCCTGCGGTTTCTGGAATTCCGGGAACTTCCCGGCGGTCTGGCGCCTGACAAAGAACCGCAACCGACGCCCCCGCCTTCGCGAGGGCCTCAATCAAATGGGACGAATAAATTGCGTCCCCGCCATAGAAAGGCGGGTAAGGCGGCATCCTGGTAATCCATAGACATTTCAAGCTGTTCTCCAGACCTGACGGCCACCCTGCCAATTTTCAATCCCGGATGTTTAACAGAAAATTTTAAAGCTCCTGATACTAGTCTCTACCTTTCAAGGATTAAACCGCAACCTCGGTGAAATAAGTCCAATAAAGACCCGCACCCGTTGCCTTCCCGTGAACGTTTCGGCAAAATGCGGCAGCAAATGGAAATCGAGCAATCAAAAATGACAGCCTGTCCAATAGCATGACGAAAATATTGCATGTAACGCTCGACAAGACCTACGAGCCCTTAAAAGGCGGTGGCGGCGTTGCAAGGTTCATCCATGGTCTATGCCAGGAATTAAGCGATTTGGGTGCCGAGCCAACGGTAGCTGCTGAGCAAACCGATGCAACCGGAAGCCGCTACAGCGTTATCAACGCAGTTGGGATAACGTTATTCAAAGAAATTTGCCGGACAGATGTCGTGCATCTTCACGGGCCGCGACTGCCACGAATGGCATTTCTTGCCTTTCTAGCCACCCTAAAAGGCAAGCCGTTTATTTTTACCCCCCATGCCTATTACGACCAGATTCCACCAACCCAAGCCATGCAATGGATGCTCTGGAAGGTTAAGCAATTTATAAAGAAAAGGCTTTACGACAAGACCGTAGAAAGATTTCTCTACACCCATTGCTTCGCAGCTCTCCTTGAAAATGAGCATTGGATGAGTTTCATACGCGACGAAATGCGACTACCCGTCGATCGTGCATCTGTGCTTCCAAATTGTATCCGCCAGGCGGATATACGGCCCCTGCCGCGCCATCAGGGTGTGCCGCTGCGTGGAAAACCTTCAATCCTTTCTGTGAGCCGCCTTGATGAAGTCAAATGCCTGGATCACGTCATCGAAGCGCTATGCCTGCCAAAGATGGCACAGGCGGTTTTTCATATTGTGGGAAAAGGGCCGGATCGTTCGCGCCTTGAAAAACTTGCCGGTGATCGCAAGGTCCAGGACAGGATTGTATTTTATGGCGTCCTTGATGATGCCAAGGTCGCAGCCATGACGGCAAATTGTGACGTTTTTGTACTTCCCTCACGACAGGAGGGTATGCCGACAGCACTTATCGAAATGCTGTTACATGGCATACCTGTTGTCACCTCGGACATTCCTGGAAGCATGGCCATCCTGAAGATTGCCGGTGCAAAAGGTGCTTATCCCTTTGGAAATATCGAGATGCTTGCTGCCACCATCCTGCAACAAGCAGGCACAACGATTCCGGATAAAGTTCGTCAACGCGTGATCGAATGCCTCACATGGGAACGTCGTGCCCCGGACTATCTGGCGCTTTACGAACGGGCTGCGACAGGCAAACGGTAGCATGGCTGTATTGACAAAAAACCCGAGCCGGAACATTCCCGATAGCAATATTGTTCTAGCTGATTTTCTTACGGGCAGAGTCCCGACCGGCCATCAAGAAGATTATCTTCTTGCGCTTGAAACAGCACTTGCCGATTTTAACCCGGTGACGGTCGCGCCATTCCGATACCCGCAGCTTCATGCACCAGCGGATGTGCCAACAATTGAAAGGGGTAATCGCATTGGCCGATATTTGGCAACGTTTCGCGTAAGCATGCGCTATTTAAACGCCCCAACGCCCACTTTGCTGATCTTTCATGGCCCTGAATTTCGCGACTTCATCGCCTTTGCCGCAGCCGCCCTAATGCGCCGACGCAGAGGGCAAGGGCGCGGTGTGTTTGTGATGCGCCGCAAAGCCTGGGCCATTGTAGGGCGAAGAGGTTTGAAAGCACGGTTGCTTGATGCGGTGATTAAATGGATGGCCCCAAGCCGTTTTTTTTACATGTTGTCTGATTCGCGTAGCGTCATGGATTACTGGCTTGGCTGCACTGGCGTCGACGGTCCCATCCTTTCCATCCCCACCCGCCGTCCGGTTGAAACGGTCACGCGCAAACCCGAAGACTCCGTCGTCATAGGCTTGCTTGGAGGCTTTCGGCTTGAGAAAGGCGCATCGCTTTACAGTGCTGTGATTGCAATGGCCCTGGGTGAATCTTCAACAGAGGTCGATTGCCAAATTTCCGAGAATGCCGCCGAGTCCGAAGAAATCGCACTGATGCGATCCCTGACAAACAAATGGCAGGGCAATCCCAGGGTGCGATTTCACTGTGGCCATTTGGATGCGACCGCCTTTGCCAGACTTCTCTACTCCGTCGACATCGTCGTACTTCCATATGACGCGGAAAGCTATGGACCCGGCACAAGCGGCATTCTTTTTGAGGCCCTAGCGGCAGGACGCATCGTTGCGATCACACGCATTGACTGGGCCGTACAGGAATACGCCGATCATCCCAACATTCTATGGTTAGAGGACAGAAATTCGGACACAATAAAGGCGGCGCTAAAGAATGCCACTGAACGGGTTGTCACAGCACGCAAAACCGGCGGATTATCGGTCCCCGATACTGACCAATTCAAGCAGACATGGTGCGCAGCGCTAAAAGATGCAGCACGCGATTGAATTGAATCCGAATAATTTTCGATAGGCTCAAATAGCATGGCCACAAAAAATAACATCGCTTGGATAACCGGAGCATCGGGATTCCTAGGATCACACGCGGTACGCTTGCTTGGCGCACGCGACTGGCAAGTGGTAGGCGTGTCTCGCTCACCACAGCCATCATCTTCGACCGCCACCCCTGCGTGCAAAGGATGGAGCGATGCAGGCATAAACGAGAGATCTCTTTTGGCCCTATTGGACCAATTCGGACCGCCCGCGCTTGTGTTTCACACCGCTGGCGCTGGTTCTGTCGGACAGGCAGCTGAAAACCCATTGCAAAGCTTTAATGACATGGTCACGACAACCGCAATATTGTGCGAAATTCTTCGCCTACACGCCCCGGACGCAACGCTGCTGCTTGCATCCAGCGCGGCCGTGTACGGGGTGCGTGAGCCGGTGGCGCTGAAGGAAAGCGACGCTGCAAAGCCGGTTTCTTCCTACGGATGGCACAAGCATATGGCTGAGGAGCTATGCTGTCAGGCCAGCGCCTTACACGGCCTTCGCACCATCGTAATTCGTTATTTTTCGCTCTATGGGCCTGGACTGCAAAAACAGATTATCTGGGATATTTCACGGCGAATGAACGCGGGTGAAAAATCTATCGAATTGTTTGGCGATGGCGGAGAAACCCGTGATTTTCTGTTCATCGACGACGCCGTGAATTTGGCCTTGGAAGCCTACGAAAAAGCGCCCAAATTGCATTCCGTTTTCAACGGCGGCAGCGGGACGCCCGCAACAATCGCCGATTTGTCCCAGGCTCTCGCTCACACCTGGGACAGTAATGCTGTCATCACCTTTAATGGGAAGATTCGGGAAGGTGATCCACGACATTTCCTAGCCTGCCCGGCCAAAGCGCAAACACTAGGATTCCGGCCCAAAACAGATCTGAACGATGGCCTTGCACAGGTTGTGGCCTGGAGCCAGCATTTCTCCAAAATGGAATGATGCCAGCTTTTTCCGTCATCGCGCCAACCTTGAGTCATGGCCGCTATATTGGGAAATAGATATTCCTGATCTGTCTTGGACCTAGGCATCCTCACAGGCTCGATAATCGACCACACCAGCGACAGCAGCCAGTGCAAAGAGCTGTGGCAGCAAGAGCCCCCCAGCCAGAACCAGGATCAGGACCGGCAAAATCATGAGTAGCAGGGCCCTGGCATGATAGAAGGAAGAGGCAAACAGAAAGGCTATCAGAAAGCCGAAGACACCCATTTCGGCCCAGAGATTGAGGATTGCAAGATCGGATTTGTATAAAACCGCCCGGAAGAGATCGATAAAATTATCGAAATCCGCCCCATAAGCCGCATATTCCTGAAAATTTCCATATCCTACCCCCAACAGAACGTCATGCCAGATCACATCGAAGGCGATGGCAATCGATGCGAGGCGCATATTTGCCGATGGGTCACTGAGGCTCGCGACCTCTCCAATTCGATCCCATAGCACGAAGGACATGACCGCGACGGCGGCGGTGCCGAAAAACATCGTCCAGCCCAGGCGGGTTTTTCCTTCCCTTTGCTCCAGAGCCATAAAGGTCAAAAAGACAGCAAGGAAGATGATTGAGGTGCCCGTACGGATAAACGCAAAGGCGACGATCATTGCGATCAACGCGCCGGTTTGTTTCCGGGGATGTAAATAGTAAATACCAAGATAGGTGGTGGCCAGCGTAATGGCGGCCAAGGCTGGTTCGCGTGACAGGCCGGACGGCCGGTAATCGAAGAATTCCGGCAATGGCGTAGGATTCAACAAAAAACCGATGCTGATATCCGTGTCGGTAAGGTGCCAGAGCGCGAAGGTCAGCACGATGTAGGAAACAAATAAATAATGGACGATCAGGAGGGCCCGGCCAAGAAGAACCGCCAAATCCTGACCATGGTCCGTCGCGAAGGCCGCCCGAACGATAGGTAGAAGGCAGACGAAGGTGGCAAGTTGCAGATAGCCGAGCACATAGACCGATATCCCAAACAGGGTCTGCACCAGCCACCAGATTAGAAAGAAACTTGCGATCAGGAGGGCCCGGGAAAACCCCTCAGGCCGAATGTGCCCACCCACCACATACCAGAAGGCGAGAGCTAAAAAGAGCATCGGGAAAATCAACAGATTGGGTGGCACGGCCCCGCCGGTAATGTCATAGAGCGCATACAACGGGCCATCCAGGTAACAAATGAACAACACCAGCAGCGTGAAGACCACAACCGCCACGATGCCGGGCTGATACACAGATATCTGCGCGTCGTTCATGATCTCTCTTTTAATATTTCTTCATGGGAATGGATTCTCTGCCTGGATAATAATATTTCAAATAGATCCGATGCACAGCAGGCACCACATAAAGGGAAATAACGGCCAGGAAAAAATAGGCGATGTAAGCGATGGGAAACCACAAAGCCGCCACAACCGTGCCCGTTATCATAAGGACAGCGGCGCTGGCCGAAAGTCCCACAAATGGTTCAACCTTGCCGAACCGGACGGCAACCGTCTCAACATTGCTCTTTTGAAGGGGGATCGCAACAAGGACAAAGGCAATAAAGGGAAATATCGGGCCAAAACGAAAACCATATTCCGGCAAATAAGCCTTTATCACAGAAACGAGCCCAAGCCCAACGACTGCAAGCCCAACCGCCGTCACGGTGGATTGCCGGATCGTCTTCGCAACCAGCCTGCGAAGCCCGGAAAAATCTTTTTGCGAAATAAATTCCCCGAATTTCGGCTGCACGGCCGTCAGCCAGGCAGAGGCAACCTGATTTACCGCCTGAAAGGCCTGAAGCATGACGCCGAGCTGGCCGGCCACGACCGCCCCCTGAATTTGAAAGACAATGGGCACGAAGCTCTGAAACATAAAGAACCCGCACAGCCAGCTCGTGAAAATGCGTTTTTGCTGCGGCCAGAACTCATGCCGCCAGGAGACCGGCGGATGGGCATGTTTCTCGAAGGCGAGGCGCAGAAGGGGAAGAACGGCAGGCAAGGAAAGCACGTGGCGCAGAACCGCACGCACCCCAACCAGAACAACGAGGGCCATCAGTTCGGCACCAAAAATCATGGCTACCCAGGCCGATACACCGCCGATAACATCGCTGATTAACTGATTTTTCTGACTTTTCCAGACAAGCCCCGTCCCTTCAAGCAAGGCATGCATGGGAGACGTCAACAACGCGACCGCCGTCAAAATGGTCAGCAGCCACCATGTAAGGCGCCATGCCACTTCCGGGGTTTCGCTCACCGAAAAATAAAAATCGCCGCCGATGCCAAGAAGAGCGACGAAGCAGGTTGAGACGGCGAAAAAGTAAAAAAGGCTTACCCGGACCAGAGAGGAAAGGCGCGCAAGGGCGGCAGCATCCCCGTTTATTTTTCCGTCCTTCTCCCGTTTCAGCCATGCCCATTCGTGACTTGAAAACTGGATGAGAACGATTGCAAAACCGGCATCGGCAAGCTGCTGCAACAGGAGCAGGCCGATAAAAGCATAATAATATCCCTGTTGTACCGGGGACAGGAATGTCACCACCAGGGCGAGCATGACAAGGCCGGAAACGACCGCCCATATCCTGCCGCCAAGCGCGTAGGCGACTTCCGGCGTCACGTGCCGAAAATGGGAAATCAGGGGTTTCATTCGTTAGGCTCTTGTCGCAATGACCGGAAGAAGGCGCTTGCCGATGCCAGGGATTCCGGCGTGCCAATGTCTATAAAATTTTCCTCTGCCCGATACCCGTATAAGAGGCCAGCAGCCGCCCATTTCGGGAATATTTTATTCTCCAGCGAGACAGGCCGATCGCTTGGAATTTCATGCAGCAAGTCCCTTGATAGCAGGTAAATGCCTCCGTTAATCCAACCGCCCTGGTGTGCATCCGATTTTTCTTCAAAGGCGGTAATCTTCCCATCGTCATCTATGGAAACGGAACCAAATCGCGCCACATCATCGGTCTTAACAAGGAGAAGCGACCCCTTATGATGCGCTTGCAAATGCCAGGAAATAAACGGACGAAGGTCCGTTGCGACATATGAATCCCCATTCATGATCAAGGCAAGTTTTTGTTCCATCCGGCTTTCGGCAAGACGAAGCGCGCCCCCCGTGCCAAGCGGTTCTTCTTCACGGGAAGCAATCAAAGCCATCTGCCCGCCGAAACAGTCTCCAAGCGTTTTTTCAATCTGATCCGCCTTGTAACCCGTGCAAAGGATCGTTCGCCGGATTCCAGCCTTTGCCAATTGATCGAGAAGACGGCTCAGAAACGGCCTGCCGCCAATTTCGGCAAGCGGTTTCGGCCGGTCCGGCAAGGCGCCCTGAAGCCGCGTTCCAAAACCTCCGGCCAGAATGATTGCTTCCACGGCTTCAGACGATTGGTGCAAAACAAGCCCCTCCCCTTCACGCCCTTAAAATATGCGCATCGCAATAAAGCGCTGCCCCGCATTCACGTTACCGATAGCATGGTTAAACCCGTCACGGAACCAGCGCGCCTTGTGCTACGCTTCCCGGTGTAGACAGAGATGTCTGTCACCCGGCCCCTTCAACTTTTGACAGCGGATATGTCGCCACTTTTCCTTCTTCTTGTCGCACTGGTTGCGCTTGCCCCCCTTCCGATTGCATCCGTCTTCCCATGGAGCTGGGCCTTGATGGCGTCTTGGGTGGGACTGATGCTGATATTTTGGGGTGGGCAGATCGCAATTGGCAAGCGAGGCGCCGCCGTTTATCCCCACCATGTATGGTGGATTCTGGCCCCTTTTTTTCTGGCCATTCTCTGGGCATTTTTGCAGATGGCCTCTTTCATGCCAAGCGCATGGCATCATCCTTTTTGGACGACAAGCGCCGCAACGTTAGGGAACGTCGTCACTGGCAGCATCTCGATCAACCCGCAACAAACGCTCGAAGGCATCGTTCGCCTGCTGGCCTATGGAGGTGTCTTTTGGCTGGCCCTGCAATTTGGCCGCAACGAGAGGCGCGCCCATTTTGCGTTCTATACGATTGCCATCGTCGCCGGGCTTTACGCAGCCTATGGCATTGCCGTAGAGATCACAAATGATCGCATGATTCTCTGGTACGAAAAAAAAACATACCTTTGGTCGCTGACCAGCACCTTTGTCGTCCGCAATCACTTCGCCGCTTATGCCGGGCTTGGCCTGTTATGCACAACCGCGCTTCTCTGGCAAAAGGCGCGAACCGCGATAAGTGGCGTGCGGCACCCGAAGGAGCGACGCCGTTTGCTGCTCGAGTATTTTGCCGGTCGTAGCTGGCCGCTGCTGGCCGCCTGGTTCCTGTTGGCGGTGGCCTTGCTGCTTACTCAGTCTCGAGGTGGTTTCCTCGTAACAATTCTGGGACTGATGACATTTTTTCTCGCGATCGCGCTTGGCCATGCGGCACCAAGGCGCTGGGTGGCGGGGCTTGCCATGGCGACGATTGCAACCGGGTATCTCTTCTTCCTGTTGAGCGGCGAGGCGGTGGGCGACCGCCTCGAACAAACGAACCTCGCCCAGGAGGACCGGCTTCGTGTTTACGAAAGAACCGTCGCCGCCATCCAGGATTCGCCACTTCTCGGAACGGGTCTTGGCACCTTCAAGGAAGTTTTCCGCTTCTACCAGACGGAAGATATCGGCGGCATTTTCCACCAGGCCCATAACACCTATCTTGAAAATGCGCTTGAACTTGGGATCCCGGCAGCAAGCCTGCTCACATTAAGCGTAGCGGGCGGCATGCTGCTTTGCGGATTTGGCGTCGTGCGACGACGGCGCAACACAACCTATCCCGCAATTGGGCTGGCGGCGAGCGTGCTGGTCGGGGTGCATTCCCTGTTTGACTTCCCCCTGCAAATTCCTGCCGTTGCCGCGACCTATGCTTTCATACTTGGGATCGCCTGCGCCCAATCCTGGAGTAGCCAGGCCCACACCGAGCGGCCCTAGCCTTCTTTCATTCTGCGATCAAAGAAACGGAGTTGTTCGGGGTTGCTTTCCAGGGCGCGACGCAGAAGGGCGGTTTTCCCCCTCGCCCGGGCAATGGTGAGAGCCCGGGCCGGATCAAAACCCCATGCACTTGCCGCCTGTCTCTCGACAAGGATGCGATCCGAATGTCCAAGCTTGTTCCAGGCAAGCAGCCCCAATTCAAAGCGCACATGTGCGATGAAACGTTCATGGGGCCCGGTGATCAGCGCCATGCGCAGGGCACGCGTCATTTTCTCGGAAACGCCATCCAGCAGATAATGCACATAGGCGGTCCGCGTCCATACATACGGACTGGCAGGTGCCATGGTAAGGCCGCGATGAAGGGCGTCGCGGGCGGACAGAAGCTCGCCCCGTCTATGTTGCTTATCTACCCAGGCGCTGGAAATGAGATGGGCTAGACCTAGATCCGTCCAAACCCGTTCTGAATCCCACCATTCCAAGGCGTGGCGACGCGACGCGATTAGAACCTCGATTCCTTTCGGGGTAACCGGTTTGCGTTCCTGAATGTTGCGAAGAGCCCTGTTTCCCGGGATCAGAAGAAGATCACCGACGAAGACCGGTGCCGAAAGATAAAGGCTTGCACCCCCAAGAAAGATGGCAGCAGCGCCAATAGCAAGACGAACGATTTTCAGGCAGTCCATAGCCTTTGCTCCGACTAGTCGGAATAATATTTCCGGCTGGCACCATAGTAATAGCCGGAATCCCCATAGCCATAACGCGCATGCTTGCGAACATTGACCATCGAAAGCACGGCACCGGCAAGTTTCGCCCCACCGGAGGTAAGCTGCCGGATGCCCATCGATGCGACTTCGCGTCGCGTGTTGACCCATCGAATGACAAAAATAGTCTTGTCGGCGACATTTGCCATAACCCGCGCGTCCGACACCACCAAAACCGGCGGGGAATCGATCAGAACAAGGTCATAGCGTTCTTTCAACGACCCTATCAATGTTCGAAAATGCTCTGAACCGAGCAACTCCGGCGGATTGGGTGCCCCCTTCCCTGCTGTCAGGACATGAAGGCCGCTTTTTTTATCAAGCCGAATGGCACCATCGGCATCAACCGCACCGGATAGAACTTCCACCAGGCCCGGCTGTATGGGAAACCTAAGGGCCTTGTGCAACCGTGGGCGCCGAAGGTCCGCATCAATGACCAGAATCTTCTGACCGCTTCGGGCAAGCATTCGCGCCAAAGAGGTCACAATGGTGCTTTTCCCTTCTCCCGGCAAGGAAGAGGTGACCAGGATGGTCTTGGGTGGGTTGTCCACATCGGACAACAGGAACCCTGTATGGATGGTCCGCAGCGCCTCCGCAAAAGAAGAGGATGGTCGTTCCAGCACATAGTCTTCAGGCCCACCCTCACTCAAATTGCGCCCGGACAGCATTGGCATCAGCCCAAGCGTCGCCACTTCGGTCATGCTTTCGACCTGTTCGGAACTGCGAAAACCGGTGTCCAGCCGCTCCATGACAAAGGCCACGCCGATGCCCATGAAAATCGAGCTTGCGAGCGCTATGATAAAAATAAGTTTTATCTTTGGAAAAGAGGGCACGATCGGAATATCAGCACGCGAGATAATGCGCGCGTCCGGCTTCTGAATACCTTCCTGTCCGGCGGTTTCTTTAAGCCGTGACAAAAATGTATCAAACAACGCGCGGTTTGCATTTGCCTCACGCTCCAAAACACGCAAACGGACTTCCGCGCTATTCGTATTTGAAGCCTCTATTTTCAGCTTTTTAAGATTTCTGCTAATAGCCTTCTCTCGTGCCAATGAGACTCCAACCTCATTGCGAAGGCCCTCGACGATTTTGTTGACCTCCCCCGCAATTTTTGCCCGCAAATCCTGAGTTTCAGCGCGAACATTGATCATCCGCGGATGACGCACCCCATATTCGCTTGCCAATTCGGCAGCCCGGCGTTGCACTTCTGCTTCCTGCTCGCGAAGCTTCTGGATCAAGGGGGAGGAAAGCACTTCGGCCGCCGACTCGACGCCCCCAGGCAAGCTTACAAGGACTTCGACCTGCTGAAGCCGCGCCTCTGCTTCGGCGCGCTGCGCGCGGGAAAGGATAAGCTGCGTATTGATCTCGGATATCTGCTGCGAGATAACCGTCGTGTTCGTGCCACGGATAAGTCCCGTTTTCTTACGGAAAATTTCAACAACATGCTCCGACGCCTCCACCGTTTTACGTAGATCCGCGACACGTTCGTTCAACCATGCGGTCCCACGCCTTGTGGCTTCGAACTTTGCCTCCAGCTGCTCGAACAGATAGAGATCGGCATAGACATTCACAATCTTCGCCGCTTTTTTCGCGGTGCGCGTTGTGAACTTTATATTAAGGACACGCGAACGTTTTTCCCGCGTCACATCCAGGTGATCCAACAACGCATCCACAACGCCAATTCGCTCGCGTTCAAAGCGCGCCTCCTCATCAAGGCCATCGTCCGACGTTCCAAGGATAGAGGTCATCCATGTTTGCAACAGGCCTGGCTCGCGCAAGGACGAATTGAATTCGGCATCTCGCATTAGCCCAAGCTTATCGACCACTTTATGAGCCAGACTTCGAGATGCGATCACCTGAATTTCGTTTTGAACGGTTTCACTGTCCATGCCAAGGCCCGACATGAACCCCTCAACATCAACGACGCGAGAGCGTTGGCTGTCGATCATG
>NVWO01000010.1 GCA_002746255.1 Rhodospirillaceae bacterium
AGGGGGCAAACACGGATACGCTGGTAGCTTCCGCGCGCGCCTATATCAATGCGTTGAATAAGTTGCTCGTCAAACGGGAGAAGACTGCTCCGGCGGCTCTTACAGCCTAGGTGACGCATCACGGAAATGTTGCGGGGAACGCCATTGTTCGTCGCATGACAGAAACAAGAGTGAGACAGAATGTTTTTTTCTAAAATATTTGGCGCACTATCTTCGGACATGGCAATCGATCTGGGGACGGCGAATACGTTGGTCTATGTACGGGGCCAGGGCATCGTGTTGAACGAGCCCTCCGTCGTGGCGATTACCAATGTGAAAGGCCGCAGGCATGTTCTCGCCGTTGGCGACGAAGCAAAAATGATGTTGTGGCGTACGCCTGGAAACATCGAGGCAACGCGCCCGCTGCGCGATGGGGTGATTGCCGATTTCGACGTTGCCGAGGAAATGATCAAGCATTTTATCCGTAAAGTGCACAACCGGCGCACATTTGCGTCGCCCCAGATTATTGTCTGTGTGCCCTCGGGTTCGACAGCTGTGGAACGTCGCGCCATTCAGGAATCGGCGGAAAGCGCTGGCGCGCGCAGGGTTTTTCTTATCGAGGAGCCGATGGCGGCGGCAATCGGTGCCGGCCTGCCCGTTACCGAGCCTACCGGTTCGATGGTTGTCGACATCGGGGGTGGCACAACGGAAGTTGCTGTGCTTTCCCTTGGTGGCATCGTCTATTCGCGATCTGTCCGTGTCGGGGGCGATAAAATGGACGAAGCGATCATCGCGTATATCCGGCGCCACCATAATCTTCTTGTGGGGGAAAGCAGTGCCGAACGGATCAAGAAAGAAATTGGGTCCGCCTGTCCGCCTGATGAAGGCGATGGCCGGGTGATGGAGATCAAGGGGCGCGATTTGATGAACGGCGTTCCAAAAGAACTGGTCATTTCCGAGCGGCAGATTGCGGAAAGTCTTTCCGAGCCGGTGGGGGCCATCGTCGAAGCCGTAAAAGTGGCTTTGGAGCATACGGCGCCGGAACTGGCCGCCGACATCGTCGATAAGGGAATCGTCCTTACGGGCGGTTGCGCGTTGCTCACCAACCTTGATCAGGTGCTCCGCGAGGCAACGGGGCTTCCGGTTTCCATTGCCGACGAGCCGCTGTCCTGTGTTGTCCTTGGCACAGGCCGTGCGCTGGAAGAAATGAAGACCATGAAGGATGTTTTGTTGAGCAGTTACTAACCGGGTTTGGTTCAGGCCAGAATTTTCGGGTGAAGCTGGCGGTTGAAGGAGAAGGGGGATGGCAAGATTTCGCGCTGGGTCGTTCCTGCGTCTTGCGATGCCGGCGAGGCTGTTTGCCAATCGATTCCCATTTCTGATTTTGATCGCGGCGACGGTCGCTCTCATTGCGGTAGGGCGGCTGGACACGTCCTTGATAGAGCGGTTGCGGACAACCGTTACGGACATGACCGCGCCGCTCATCGATCTTGTTTCCCGCCCGGTCGTGGCGACCCAGAGCCTTCTCAGCGAAATCTCGGATTTGGCTGCACTCCGTGAGAAAAATAAACAGTTGCGTGTAAAGATCGCCACCCTTCAGCTATCAAGTCTGACAGCGGAACGACTGGCGAGCGAAAATGAAAGCTTGCGCGCGCTTTTAAAATTTGTTCCGGACGCCCCGGCTTCTTTTGTTGCCGCACGTGTGATTGCGGATTCAGGAAACGCGTTCGTCCGCAGTGTTCTCATCAATGCGGGAAAAAGCGATGGCGTGAAAAAAGGCGATCCGGTTATCAATGGCGAAGGAGTCGTTGGCCGAATTTCCCAGGCTGGCAATCACACGTCCCGCGTGCTCCTGATTATGGACTGGAACTCACGCATTCCTGTGCTTGTGGAATCGTCGCGGGAAAAAGCTATTTTGACGGGGGATAATACGAATCGCCCGCGTTTGCTTTACTTGCCGGCGACAGCCGTCCTCGCGCCGGGTGACCGGATTGTCACCTCCGGCCATGGCGGCATCTTTCCACCCGGCCTTCCTGTCGGCACGGTGGGTTCCATTGGCGAAGAGGAAATTCGCGTGCAGTCTTTTGTCACCTGGAATCGCCTCGAATTTGTCCGCGTTGTCAATTACGGCCTGGAAGGTGTGCTCCCGGACTTGCTGCCGGCCAACGCGAACGCCAAGGGGACATCTCGCAAGTGATGGCTCCATTCTGGCAGCGTCTGGAACATCATTTACGCAATCTGGTGCCCTTTTTTGGCCTGCTTATCCTTTTGCTTCTCACCGTCATTCCGCTTCATATTCCCGCTTACGCTGTGATCGTTCCCATGCTGCCGCTGACGGCGGTCTATTACTGGGGGCTTCACCGTTCCGATCTGCTGCCGACAGCGGCTGTGTTTGTTGTCGGCCTTCTACAGGATTTTCTTTCCGGCGCGCCGATCGGCCTAAACGCAGCTATTCTTCTTCTTGTTTATGAAACGGTTGTTTCGCAGCGTCGCTATTTCCTTCACGAATCTTTTTCCATCGCCTGGGCAAGCTTCATGGTGGTGGCGGCGGGTGCCTCGGCGCTGCAATGGGCAGGGTTGTCGTTGCTTGCCTGGACATTGCGTGATCCAAGCCCTGGAATCTTCCAATATTTTCTCACCGTGGCCCTTTATCCGTGCCTCGCCTGGGTCTACGCGCAGACCCAGAAAATCATCCTTCGGCAAGCCTGATGTATCGGGAGGGCGGCCGTTACCGTGTGTTTAGCCGCCGCGCCGCCATGCTGGCGGGGGGGAAGCTGGTGCTTGCATCGGCGCTTGTCGGTCGCCTTTATTATTTGCAGGTTATTGAATCAGACCGTTATGTGACATTGGCGGAGGAAAACCGGATCAACCTCCGCCTGATTCAGCCATCGCGAGGCTCGATTGTTGATCGTCACGGAACGCCGATGGCTCGAAACCGGGAAAATTACCGCGTCGTCGTTATTCCGGAACAGACGTTGGATATCCGGGCCGTCCTTGATCGAATTGGCTTGATTGTTCCGATTGGCGCAACCGAAATTCGCCGCGTTCTACATGAAATGAAGCGAAAGCGCAGCTTTGTTCCGGTCACGGTTCGGGAAAACCTTAGTTGGGAAGAAGTCGCGCGCCTTGAGGTGAACGCGCCGGACCTGCCCGGGGTGCTCATCGACGTTGGCCAAAGCCGTTACTATCCCTTGGGTGCAGCGGCGGCGCATGTGATTGGTTATGTGGCGGCGGTAACGGAAAAGGAACTTACGGAAGATCCGTTGCTTCAACTGCCGGATTTTCGCATCGGCAAGAGTGGGATCGAAAAAAATTACGATCTGGCGCTTCGGGGAAAAGCCGGTAGCAGTCAGATGGAGGTGAATTCGGTTGGGCGTGTCGTGCGCGAGCTTTCGCGCGAGGAAGGGAAATCCGGTTACCAGGTGGCGTTGACGCTGGATTCCGGTGTGCAGGCATTTGCCGGCAAGCGATTTGGGGAGCTGAGCGGTGCCGCCGTCGCGATGAATGTGTATACGGGGGAAGTGTTGTTGATGGTCTCGACCCCGGGCTTTGATCCAAATGAATTTGTAACCGGGTTAAGCGAGAAAAATTGGCAAAAGCTGCTTTCCAATCGCCGGGCACCGCTTACGAACAAATGCATAGCGGGGCAATACGCCCCCGGTTCGACCTACAAGATGATCGTTGCTACAGCCGCACTTGAAGCCGGTCTTGTTACGCCGGAGAAGAAAGTCTTCTGCAAAGGTTATATCGAACTTGGCGGCGACCGGTTCCATTGCTGGAAGCGCAAAGGGCATGGTCATGTCGGGCTTCATGAGGCCATTCAGAAATCCTGCGACGTTTATTTTTACGAGATCGCGCGGCGCTGCGGAATAAACCGGATATCCGAGATGGCGCGCCGGTTTGGGCTGGGGCAGACGTTGATTGAGGATTTAGCTGGTGAGCAGCGTGGCCTCGTGCCGGATCCCGATTGGAAGCGGGCGACGTTCGGTGCGGCCTGGCAGGGCGGCGAAACCCTGATTACGGGGATTGGCCAGGGCTATGTGCTGGCGACGCCCTTGCAACTGGCCGTCATGATTTCCCGGATGGTGAACGGAGGCGACGAGGTCTTTCCCCATCTCACGAAGGAGGCTGTTCTGCCGGAAGGCATTGGCGTGCGTCCAAAGGAAAATTTCAAATCGCTCGGCATTCGTCAGGCGACCCTTGCGCATATTCGCAGCGCAATGGCTGCCGTAATAAATGTGCCCGGAGGCACGGCCTATGGCGCGCGTATTCGGAGCGCGAAAATGGCGATGGGTGGCAAGACCGGTACGTCACAGGTACGACGCATTTCAGAGCGGGAGCGGAAAGAAGGGGTTCGTAAAAACAAGAACCGTCCCTGGCGGGAGCGCGACCATGCGCTTTTCGTAGGATTTGCGCCGGTGAATGCGCCAAAATATGCGGTCTCCGTCATTGTCGAACATGGGGGCAGTGGATCTTCTGCGGCCGCTCCCATCGCCCGGGATATCTTGCGCGAAATTCAGCGGCGGGATGTTCCAAAGGCGGCGCGTGCAAAGGGAACGCCTGAAAGTTGGGTGGCGTCATGAGCGGCGTGGGCGACTTTCAAGACGGCTCCCTTCGTTTCAGCTACAAGCTCCGGCAAATCCATTGGGGCATGGTTTTGCTTCTCTGCCTGATCTCGGGCATCGGCGTTGCCATGCTCTATTCGGCCGGCAACGCAAATTTTTCACCCTGGGCTGGCCGCCAGGCGGTTCGTTTTGCCATTGGCCTTGTGGTTCTTTTTGCCGTCGGCTTGACTGACATCCGCTTCTGGTTGCGCCATGCCTATACGATCTACGGGATTTCGCTTTTTCTCCTTGTCATCGTTGGCTTCACCGGCATCGTTGGGATGGGTGCGCAACGGTGGCTGGACCTCGGCTATTTTCAGCTCCAGCCTTCCGAAGTCGTCAAGATGACGCTGGTGCTGGCTCTTGCCCGCTATTTTCATGGTGCCAGTCTTGAGGACGTCACCCGGCCTGGTTTTTTGATTGCACCTTTTCTGATGCTGGTTTTTCCGGCCCTTCTGGTTCTGCGGCAGCCGGATTTAGGAACGGCGCTCATGTTGATTATCGGTGGCCTTTCGATCTTTTTTCTGGCGGGGGTCCGAATTTGGAAATTCGCTCTGCTGATCGGTGGTGCCCTTGCAACGATGCCACTCCTCTGGATGGGCCTGCACGGCTATCAAAAGCGGCGCGTCCTCGTTTTTCTCGATCCGGAAAGCGATCCTCTCGGTGCCGGGTATCACATTTTGCAATCGCAGATTGCCCTCGGTTCGGGCGGGCTTTGGGGGAAGGGGTTTCTTCAGGGGACTCAGGCGCATCTGAATTTCCTGCCCGAAAAGCAGACGGATTTTATCTTCACCATGCTGGCCGAGGAATTCGGCATTGCCGGTGGGCTCCTGTTGCTTGGGCTTTACCTGTTGCTTGTTTTTTGCGGATTTATGATCAGCCTTCGCAGCCGTAATCAATTCGGCCGTTTGCTTGGCCTGGGCCTGACCATGACCTTCGCGCTCTATTTCTTTGTCAACATCGCCATGGTTACCGGCCTTATCCCGGTCGTTGGCGTGCCGCTTCCGCTTATTTCCTATGGGGGGACGGCGCTTTTGATGCTGCTGTTCGCGTTTGGCCTTTTGATGAGCATTCATATCCATCGTGACGTACGGATAAGCCGCCGTGGCGGTGACGACGATGGGTAGCGCATGGAAAGCGGGCGCGACCGCCCCAATTCCGGCAAGCCTATCGACAAGCCAGGGTGGCTTTGCTATAGGGGCCTTCCCTTGGGGGCGCATAGCTCAGTTGGTAGAGCAGCTGACTCTTAATCAGCGGGTCCACGGTTCGAGTCCGTGTGCGCCCACCAAATTTTTCAAAGGCTTAGCTGGAAACAGCTAGGCCTTTTTTATGCGGTATTTGTGCGGGGGGCGTTCGTCTGAGCGGCGGCGATGGCAATGCGCGCCGACCGATCCAACGTCAGAGTCTGGCGATACCGACGCGCGGCGTTGTCAATTATGGGAACCAAATTGCGACGGCGCACGCAGGACGGTGTTAAAGTATTTGTAGGGCCCGGGAATGTCTGAGGCAGAACGACACGGAATAAAGTTATGGAAATCAAACTCTCCGAAATATTGATGATCGTGGCAATCCTGCTGGCACCGGTCGT
The DNA here is from genome assembly GCA_002746255.1 of Rhodospirillaceae bacterium. Taxonomy (NCBI): domain Bacteria; kingdom Pseudomonadati; phylum Pseudomonadota; class Alphaproteobacteria; order Rhodospirillales; family Rhodospirillaceae; species Rhodospirillaceae bacterium. Next base: position 6,172 of record NVWO01000010.1, read on the forward strand.
CGCTGTTCAAGTTCAGAAATGGCTAGAGAAATCACGCGAGGACAGGGCACGGAAGTTATGGATATTCAAAGCCCTTATGGCCACGAGAGCCGCCGCCGTATCACCGGAGCACGTACAAGCGCTAAATATGATAGATCTTGAATTCCGCAAAACGCGCTATCGTCTGGTCGCCGCGGCATGGAAAATGTACCTCGACCACCTCAGTAGTTATCCAAAGGACGACGAAAAGCAGCAGCCGGTTTGGGACGGGCGACGAGTCGATCTTCTGACAAGTTTATTGCTGGCGATGGGACGTGCTCTCGGTTACGAATTTGATGAGGTGCACGTTAAGAGGGGTGTTTACGCTCCCGTGGCCCAGGGTCGGCTGGAGGACGAGAACACGCGGATCCGTCGCGGCCTTCTTGACCTTTTGTACGGAAAGACTGAGCTGAAAATGAACGTCACTAGCTTTCCTGTTAGCGAGCAGGCGCTGGCTGAACAGGAAGCGATCAGAGTTGTGCTACAGCAGTTGCTCGATGGCAAAAGAGCTCTTCCTGTCTCGGTATCCAAGAAAGACGATGCCGGTGATGCCCAATGATCTATTCCTCGTTCCTGCCACCTAACCTCTCTCGGCGGCCCACCATTAAAGATTTCAGATTCTCTGATTTGGGTGCCCCCTGATTAGGACGCCAGGCGCGTTGTTACCCGCTGTTAACCATCTGAAATCGGCTGTTGCTGTTGCTTGGTAATGCAAAGTTGGCGGAATCGGCTAGCTTGTAATTATATCTTAAAAGGTATAATGTGATGTCGAAATGGAAGGTAGAGGTAACCCCCGATGCGCAGAGGGAAATAGCGGCCCTTGCGGATGATCTACAGGCCCGTTTTCTTCATGTAGCTGAAATGCTTGAGGAATTGGGGCCAAGTCGGGTCAACAAGCCCCATGTTACGAAACTGCGGGGGAAATTGTGGGAAATGCGGATGAAAGGTAGGGACGGCATTGCCAGGGCCATATATTTTGCCGCTACGGGCAGGCGACTGGTCGTAGTCCGAGCCTTCGTCAAGAAGACACAAAAGACGCCCAATCGCGAGATAGATCTTGCGATACAACGAATGAAAGGTCTCTGAGATGACGAAGGCACTGAAGACCTTTAAGGCGCAACTCCTTGCCAAGAAGGGCGTGCGCAAAGCTTACGAGGAACTCGTTCCCGAATATGCTGTTGCTCGCGCCGTTATCAAGGCACGTAATGATTGTGGGCTGACACAGGCGCAGCTTGCCAAGCGCATGAACACCTCGCAGTCGTATATTGCCCGGCTTGAGAATGGGACCGTGTTGCCTACGATGAAGACGTTTCTTCGTGTTGCGAAGGCAACCGATACACGCGCAAAGTTTGAGCTGGAGCCCGTTTAGGCGCGGCCTCCAAACCCCCAGGGGCCTTTGAAAACGCCAAAATGGCTTGACTTCCGGGTTTCTGGACCCCTTATTAGCGCCAACGACACTCCCTTCAAGATCGCGTTTCGATCGCTTATTGGCCCAAAACCCTTTTAAGGGCCGGTCGTCTTTCTCTCCGATTATATGTGGGCGTTTCGTTAGACGGGCTTTTGCCATTGGCACCTTATGTGTGCCGAGGCTGGCCGTGTCGAAAGCTTGCATCGTGCTTGCACGCTCGCCACCTCGTTTTTCGGGGCGGCGAGTTATGATATTTATTTGGAAAGAAAAAGAACGCATGACAAATTTTGCGGACCTCAAATTGGCCCAGCCCATTCTTCGCGCCATTGCGGACGAAGGTTACACCACACCTACCCCCATTCAGCTCAAATCCATTCCGCCGCTGCTTGAAGGGCGCGATTTGCTGGGCGTTGCCCAGACCGGCACTGGCAAGACGGCTGCCTTCGCTCTGCCGCTGTTGCACCATATGGCAGAAGACGAGAGCAAGCCGAACAGCCGCCAGCCGCGCGCCTTGATTCTGGCACCGACCCGCGAATTGGCGGCCCAGATTGGTGAAAGCCTGCGGGGCTATGCTCGCCATATGCGCCTGCGTACGGCGGTGGTTTTTGGCGGCACCTCTATCCGTCCCCAGATCAGAACCCTGGCCAATGGCGTTCACGTGTTGGTTGCCACGCCGGGGCGGTTGATCGATCTGATGAACCAGCGCCACGTACGCCTTGATGCGGTCGAGGTCTTTGTCCTTGATGAAGCGGACCGCATGCTTGACATGGGCTTCATCCCCGACGTGCGGAAGATTACCGCGACCATGTCGGACCGTCGCCAGACGGCACTGTTTTCGGCCACCATGCCGAAAGCTATTCAGGGTCTCGCCGGCGGCTTGCTGAAGAACCCTGTGCAGGTTGAGGTGGCGCCGGCCGCAACCACGGCCGAACGGGTGGAGCAGCAGGTTTTTTTCGTGGCCAAGGAGAAGAAGCGCGCGTTGCTCAGTGAATTGTTGAGCGACAATAGCCTCGAGCGGGTGCTTATTTTTACGCGCACCAAGCATGGGGCCGATCGTGTTGCCAAGCATCTGGAGCATATCGGCGTTCAATCGGATGCCATTCACGGCAACAAGGCCCAGAACGCCCGGCAACGGGCTCTTAAGGCCTTTCGTTCCGGGAACATTCGTGCCCTGGTGGCGACCGACATCGCCGCGCGCGGGATCGACGTCGATGGCGTAACCCATGTCATTAATTTCGAGCTGCCAAATGAGCCCGAAAGCTATGTGCATCGCATCGGCCGTACGGCACGCGCCGGTGCCACCGGCATCGCCATTTCATTCTGCGCCCATGACGAGCGTGGCTATTTGCGCGACATCGAGAAGACCATCCGCAAAAGCGTGAAGGTGGTCGAGGATCACCCCTATCATGCCGCCGATATAGCGAACTATATGGGGCCGACCAAGTCTGGCTCCCAGCGGAAAAAGCATGCGGGTCAGCATCAACAGCGTCGCCGCAACAACAACCCACGGCATTCCGGCAGGCGAACGGCAGGCAAGGCGGCATAGCCGCCGAGGACAGGCCTATCCCCCGGGGCTTATCCCCCGGGGATGACCCTGTGATCTTGCATCGGCTTGCCGTTTGCGGTTCTCACTGCGTGATGTAATCACGCAGTGATTCAACGTCCGTTGCCAGATCGTCGAGGCGCAGTTTGACGACGTCGCCGATGCTGACAATTCCGGCAAGGTGGTCATCTTCCACAACCGGCATGTGGCGGATGCGTTGTTCGGTCATTCGCGCGAGCAGGTTCATGGTTGTGTCCTGTGGTGAGCAGGTCTTCACCGCGCTGGTCATGAGGGTGCGGACCGGCTGTTCCAAGAACGCCGCCCCCGATTTGGCAAGCCCGCGTATGATGTCTCGCTCGGACAGGATTCCGGCTACGGAAAACCCGTCCTCACTCACCACCAACGCGCCGATGTTGTTCTTGGAAAGAAGCTGGATTGCTTCTGTAAGAGGGGTGTCCGGGCGCACGCTTACCGTGTCGGTGCCCTTTTGCTTAATGATCCGTGCGACTGTCATTGGCGTTTTCCCCAAAAGGTGCTGCAAGGTTCATAACTATTTATAGACTTTTCACAGCCTAGTCTGCGTAGCCTGGTTTGGCCACTTTTTGATGCCAGGAGCGGGCCAATATAGAGTAGGCTTGCCTCCTTCCGGAACCGGACCGTTTTGATGAATGCGGACCCAGAGTCAGATCCTGAAAAGACCTTTGCCATCAGCGAAAAGGCTTGCGCGTGGACGGTGCGCGCCATGTCTGTTCTGGAGTCGCGGCTAAGCATAAACATCAACTGGCACGATCCGGACCATCGCGTGAAAAGCGGCCAGATATTTCTGTTCAACCATTTCGCGCGTTTTGAGACGTTTATTCCCCAATATCTGATTTACAAAGAGACCGGGGCTTATTGCCGCTCCATCGCGTCGCAGGAATTTTTCTCTGACGATAGCGTTTTGTCCGATTACCTCCTTAGTCTCGGCGCGGTTCCCAATGATTACCCGCTGTTGCTCCCGTTTCTGGCGGCTGAAATCCTTCGGGGGAGAAAGGTCATCGTCTTTCCCGAGGGCGGCATCGTCAAGGATCGGCGGGTGCTTGGTAAAAAAGGGAAATACCGCGTCTATTCGAGGGTTGCGAAGGAGCGGCGAAAGCACCACGCCGGGGCCGCCGTTTTGGGGCTGACGCTCGACGCCTTTAAAACGGGCCTTCTGGAACTTGAGAAGGCGGGGTGCGCCGATCATTTGGCGCGATGGGCCGACACGCTTAGGGTTGAGAGCGTTGCGGCGCTGATGACGGAGGCCAAGCGTCCTACCGAGATCATGCCATCCAACATTACCTTTTATCCCATTCGGATCAGCGACAATCTTGTCACAAAAGCTGCCGAATTCTTCAATGCCGGGCTGCCGAAGAAATTTGCCGAAGAACTGCTGATCGAAGGCAATTTTCTGCTGAAGGATACCGACATGGACATCCGGCTTGGCGCACCCGTTCGCCACGGGCAGTCCTGGAGCTGGTGGGAGCGGAAACTGCTTGGGCACCTGTTGCGGCGCGTCACATCGATGGAGGAGTTTTTCCGCAGGGAAACGGGCAAGAAGGGTACGCCTCTGGATCGCCTTCTCAGAATGAGCATCGAACGCAGGGTTTCACCCGCTCGCGATGCCTATATGCATGAGATGTATGCCAATCTCACCGTCAATTTGTCCCATCTTGCGTCCGAGCTTATCCTGGGTCTGATTGACGACGGGGAACCGAAAATTACACGGCAGATTTTCTGCAAGACTCTGTATCTGGCAATTAAAAAAATTCAGAAACAGCCGGACGTTCACCTGCATCACAGCCTGCTTAATCCAGACGATTATGGCGGCATCCTGGAAAATCGGTGCGACGGGTTGGATCAGTTTATCTCCTCGTCAGTTCGTGCCGGCCTCCTGAAAGTGGATGACGATTGCTATCATTTTCTTCCAAAACTTTGTGAAGAGCATGATTTTGATGAAATCCGCATCGAAAATCCCATTGCCGTTTACGCCAATGAAGCGGCTCCCATTGCGGAAACGGTGCAAGCGCTTGGTGACGCGCTGGACGAAGAGGAGCGCTTGACCCCGCAACAATGGGCCGAAGCGATGTTTGATGACGCGGGGCGAAGCTTCGCCTGGGAGAAGAAGCGATTTTCGGGTCCGCGTTTTGATGCGATTAACGAACAGGAAACCGCAACGGCAAGCGCCGAACCCTATCTTCTTGTTCCGGAGAACAGCAACGGCCTTGGTGTCGTGCTGGTTCACGGGTTTCTGGCGTCACCGGCGGAGCTCCGGGCGTTTGGACAACGCCTGTTCGATGCCGGCCACCCCGTAATCGGCGTGCGCTTGAACGGGCACGGAACGTCCCCCTGGGATCTTCGGGGGCGGGATTGGCAGAACTGGATGGAGCCGGTCCGGGAAGGTTACCGCATTCTTTCGGCCTTTGCCGAGCGGATATGCCTGGTTGGGTTTTCCAGCGGTGGGGCCTTGTCGTTGATTTTTGGTGCCGAAAAACCGGCCAAGCTTGCCGGGATTGTCGCCGTTTCGACGCCGATGAAATTCATGAACCGGAACATGAAGTTTGTGCCATTGCTCCACGGCGTCAACAAATTGGCTCAGTGGATTCCGACTCTGGAGGGCGTGATGCCTTTCCGCGAAAACGATTCAGAACATCCCGACATCAACTATCGAAATATGCCGATCCGCGGGTTGTTTGAACTGCGCCGTATGGTCGATGAATTGGACCGGCAACTTCCCGAGATCAACTGCCCCGTCACGCTTGTGCAGGGGGACGGCGATGGGGTCGTCAATCCGAAAAGCCTGGATATTATCTATGAAAAACTGACCACCAAGGTGAAGACGGCAAAGCTGGTTTCCTCCGCAAGGCATGGGATTTTGAACGAAAACATCGGCGACACCCAGGAAATCGTTTGTTCCGCCCTTGCCGCCCTTCTTCCCAAGGATGTTTCCAAGTGAGAAGCTTTTCTTATTTAAAATCAACCTCTTCTGTTGATCTTTGCCATCGGATTGCGGCCACCTCTTATGCGTAGCGTTGCCGGTATTCTCTTCGCGTTAATGTAAATCAAAGGACAAAACGCCATATAATAAGGCATGAAAWTGACGGAACRCAYYGGGGGCGATCCGTTTGGTCGCCGGGCCGTYGGTGAAAAACCAGCCGGGCCGCCCCTGTTTTCTTTGATGGACGAGGCYGTTGCCCGGTTTCCRGAGCGTCGYTGTCTGGATTTCCTTGGCAAGACCTATCGCTATGATGAGGTTGGCGATCTTGTAAATCGCGCGGCTGTGGGTTTTCAGCTTCTTGGGGTCCGGAAGGGCGTCAAAGTGGGGCTGTTCCTTCCCAACACACCTTTTTATGTGATTTGCTACTACGCCATCCTTAAGGCCGGCGGCACGGTCGTCAATTTCAATCCCCTCTATGTCGAGCGGGAAGTTGTGCGTCAGATTGAGGATTCCCGCACCGRAATCATGGTGACCCTTGATCTGCGGCAGCTCTATCCAAAGATTGCGGCGGCGTTAGAGGACTCGTGTCTCAAGCGAATTGTGATTTGTCCGATGCGGGACATCCTTCCCCCCGTTAAGGGGCTGTTGTTCTCGGTCTTCAGGCGAAGTGAGGTTCTGGAAATTCCAGCAGATTTGCAACATGTGCCGTTCGGCATGCTTGTTCAAAACGATGGCAAGGTAGAGCGGGTCGAAATTGATGCGGGCAAGGATATTGCCGTTCTTCAATACACCGGTGGCACCACGGGCGAGCCAAAAGGGGCCATGCTGACCCACCACAACCTGATGACCAATGCGCGTCAGACGGGACAGGTTATCGAAGGCGTTATCGAAGAACCTTTGAAGCTTCTGGCCGTTTTGCCACTGTTCCATGTTTTTGCGATGACGGTAATCATGAACCAGGGCATCGCGGCGGGGGCCGAGCTTATTCTTCTGCCACGGTTCGATTTGAAGCAGACCCTTAAAGTTATCGCTGCGAAACGACCAACAGCCTTTCCCGGGGTTCCCACCATTTACAACGCGATCAACGGCTATGCGAACACGTCGGATTATGATCTTTCCAGCCTGAAAGTCTGCATCTCCGGCGGGGCGTCCTTGCCGGTCGAGGTCAAGAGGACGTTTGAATCATTGACGGGATGTAGCCTGATTGAAGGCTATGGCCTTAGTGAGGCCTCCCCGGTGGTGACGTGCAACCCAATCGGCGGTCTTGTGAAGGAAGGGTCGATTGGGCTGCCATTGCAGGACACCGTGGTTGAAATTCGCTCGCTTGAGGATCCGGAAAAAAAGCTGGCCCAGGGGGAAAGTGGCGAAATCTGTGTGTCCGGCCCCCAGGTGATGGCGGGTTACTGGGAGCACCCGGAAGCAACCGAGGAAATTTTCCGCGATGGCGTGCTGCATACGGGTGACGTTGGTTACATAGATGACGATGGCTATGTGTTTCTGATCGACCGGGTGAAGGATCTGATCCTTTGTGGCGGCTATAACGTCTATCCAAGGGTTATCGAAGAAGCCATCTACCTTCATCCAGATGTGGCCGAGGTAACGGTGATTGGGGTCTTCGACAGTTACCGTGGGCAAAGCCCAAAAGCGTTCGTTAAACTGCGCGACGGGGCACGTTTAAGCGAAGAAGCTTTGCGGGCCTTTCTCGTAGACAAGCTGTCTCCAATCGAGAGGCCAAAATCTGTCGAGTTCCGTGACGAATTGCCAAAGACGATGATCGGCAAACTTTCCAAGAAAGAATTGGTCGCTGATGAGGAAACCAAACAGCCGGGCGATTGAACCGACGAGGAAAACACCATGAGAAACGTGGTTATCGCTGGATATGCGAGATCCCCCTTCACCTATGCGAACAAGGGCGGGTTCACCAAAATTCGGCCGGACGATCTTGCTGCCCAGGTGGTCAAGGGGTTGGTTGAGAAAAGCGGGATTCGCGTCGAGGACATCGAAGATTTGATTGTCGGTTGTGCCTTTCCGGAAGGGGAGCAGGGGCTGAACGTTGCCCGCCTGATCGGGTTTATTGCCGATTTGCCGATTGCGATGGCTGGCGTCACGGTGAACCGTTTTTGCGGCTCCTCGATGCAGGCCATCCACATGGCGGCGGGGGCCATTCAGATGAATGCCGGCGAGGTTTTTCTTTGCGCGGGCGTCGAATCCATGACCCGGGTGCCGCTGCCGGGGTTTAATCCGGTGCTCAATCCCGCGCTCTATGAATCCTACCCGGAAGCCTACATATCCATGGGCGAGACGGCGGAAAGGGTCGCGGCGCGCTATGATATTTCCCGCGACGATCAGGATGCTTTTGCCGTAGCAAGCCACAAGAAGGCGCATGCGGCCCAGGCAGACGGCAGGTTCCAGGACGAGATTGTGCCGATCCTTACCAAGGAAGGCACGGTCGCAAAAGACGGCTGCATTCGGCCCGATACGACGCGCGAGGCGCTGGCCGCCTTGAAGCCGGCCTTCGATCAGGAAGGAAGTGTCACCGCCGGAACGTCTTCGCCGCTGACCGATGGTGCCGCCGCAGTCCTGGTATGCAGCGAAGCCTACGCCGAAAAGGCGGGGCTGGTGCCGCTGGCAAGGATCAAAAGCATCGCCGTGTCGGGGTGTCAGCCAGAGATCATGGGCATCGGCCCGGTGGGCGCAACCCGGAAGGCTCTGGAACGCGCGGGGCTTGGCATTGGCGACCTTGATCTGATCGAACTGAACGAGGCCTTCGCCTCGCAATCTCTGGCCTCCATACGCGAGTTGGGCTGCGATGCGGCGACGGTTAATCTGGACGGCGGGGCGATTGCCATCGGCCATCCCCTTGGTGCAACCGGCGCGCGCATCACCGGCAAGGCCGCGCAGCTTTTGCAACGCGAAGGCGGCCGGTTTGCACTGGCAACGCAATGTATCGGCGGCGGCCAAGGCATCGCGACCGTTCTAGAGGCCGTTCGATGAGTGAATTTGAACGCATTGCCGTCATTGGCGCCGGGGTTATGGGGGCTGGCATTGCGGCCCAGGTGGCGAATGCCGGAAAGCGCGTGGTGTTGCTGGATATCGTTCCCAAAGATGCGGCGAACCGCAACGTCATTGCCGAAGAAGCCATCGCAAAAATGCAAAAAGCCAACCCGGCGCCCTTCATGCACAAGCGCAACGCAAAGCGCATTACCCCAGGCAACATCGAAGACGATCTGAACCTGCTGGCCGAATGCGACTGGATCATCGAAGCGGTGATTGAAAAACTGGAAATCAAGCAAAGCCTGTACCGGAAGATCGAGGCAGTTCGCAAATCCGGTTCGATTGTTTCTTCAAACACGTCCACCCTTCCCATTGCCGTTTTGACAAAGGACATGCCGGATCGCTTTGTTCAGGATTTTCTGATCGCGCATTTTTTCAATCCGCCCCGTTACATGCGTCTTCTTGAAATTGTTGCGGGCGAGAGAACGCGTTGTGAGGCGGTTGATCGCGTGCGCGAATTTGCCGATGTGGTGCTCGGCAAAAGCGTCGTCGATTGCAAGGATAGGCCGGGCTTTATTGCCAACCGCATCGGCACGTTCTGGTTGCAATGCAGCGTTGTCGAGGCGATGGATGGGGGGCTGACGGTTGAAGAGGCGGACGCCATTCTTGGCCGTCCGGTCGGCATTCCAAAAACCGGTGTTTTCGGGCTTCTCGATCTGGTTGGGCTGGACCTGATGCCTCATGTCCTGGGTGAACTTGCCGGTGCCTTGCCCAAGGAAGACGCCTTCCATACCATTTATCGCAAGCCGGAATTGATCGAGCGCATGATTGCCGACGGCTATACCGGCCGTAAGGGCAAGGGCGGGTTCTATCGCCTGAACACGTCTACGGGCAAACGGGTCAAGGAAGCGATGGATCTTGTGAGCGGCGAATATCACACGGCGCGCAAGCCACGCTTTGCAAGCATGAAGGCGGCGCGAAAAAAAGGGCTGCGCGCATTGGTCACCCATGACGACAAAGGCGGAAAATACGCCTGGCGCGTCCTGTCAAAGACCCTTGGGTATGCCGCCTCGCTGGTGCCTGAGATTGCCGATGATATCTGTGCGGTCGATGAAGCCATGCGGCTGGGTTACAACTGGAAAACCGGCCCGTTCGAGATGATCGACAAGCTTGGCCCGGCCTGGTTCGCCACGCGGCTGCGCGCTGACGGCCTTCCCGTTCCGCCCTTGCTTGCCCAAGCAGGCGGGCGTTCGTTCTATCGGGTGTACGCGGGGCGGCGGCAATATCTGACCGTCGATGGCGTGTACAAAGACCTGGTTCGCCCCAAGGGTGTCGAGATGCTGTCCGACATCAAGTTGCGTTCGCAGCCCCTTGCCGCCAACCGGTCGGCCAGCCTGTGGGACGTTGGCGATGGGGTGGTCTGCCTTGAGTTTCATTCCAAGATGAACGCGCTCAACCTCGGCATCCTGTCCATGCTGCGCAAAGCCATCGATTTGGTGCCCAAGCGCCACAAGGCCCTGGTGATCTATAACGAAGGCAGCAATTTTTCGGTTGGTGCGAATTTGGCGCTGTTGCTGTTGCCGGCCTTTCTGCGCGCAGGGTTCGCGATCGGCTGGCTGATCGGCAATGGCCAGAAGACATTAAAAGCTCTGAAATATGCGCCCTTTCCAGTCATTGGCGCGCCGTCCGGCATGGCGCTGGGGGGCGGCTGCGAGGTGCTTTTGCATTGCGATGGCGTGTCTGCCCATGCCGAAACCTACATCGGCCTGGTGGAAACCGCCGTCGGGATCATCCCGGGATGGGGCGGATGCAAAGAGATGCTGACGCGGTGGTCGGTCAATCCTGACCGCCCCGGTGGCCCCATGCCGCCGGTTCGCAAGGCGTTCGAAATCATCAGCGTGGCCACCGTCGCCAAATCGGCGGATGAGGCAAAGGATTACCTTTTCCTGCGTCCCGAAGATGGGATCACCATGAACCGCTATCGGCTGCTTGCCGACGCCAAGGCGCGCGCGCTTTCCATGGTGGCAGATTATGCGGCCCCGGAACCGGTCGCGTTAGCGCTGCCGGGGGCCGGTGCGTGGGCTGGGATGAAGATGGCGGTCGAGGATTTCCGCAGGCGCGGCCTGGCAACGCCCTACGACACGGTTGTGGCCGATGCGTTGGCACGCGTGCTTAGCGGTGGCGCGTGTGATGTGACGGAACCCTTGTGCGAAGACGATTTGTTGGCGCTTGAGCGCCGGGCGTTTACAAGACTGGCGTGCCGGTCGGGCACCATTGCGCGCATTAAACAGATGTTGATGACGGGCAAGCCATTGCGCAACTAATCGAGCCGCAAGGCCGCGAGCGGCAAGGCAGTTTGCACGTACAGAGAAGCAAAGGATGTTGTCATGGGAACGTTGCTTGTTGTGGTCGGGGTGTTTCTTCTTTTCGGCCTTCTCTATGCTGGAAGAGGTTATTGGGCGTGGCTTGCCCTGACGGCGACCCTGCTTCTTGCCTGGTTTGTCGGCGGGGTGCAATCGTCGGACGCCTTTGCCGTGACGGTTGGTGCGATTGTTATCTTTGCGCTTCTTTTCGGCGTTCCTGGAATCCGCCAGATGTTTGTTTCGTCTCTTCTGATGCGGTTGATCACCAAGGTGTTGCCAAGCATTGGCGACACGGAACGGGTTGCCCTTGAGGCCGGAACCGTCTGGTGGGATGGCCAGATTTTTTCTGGAAATCCCGATTGGCAGAAATTAATCGATTTTGAAGTGCGGCCCCTGACAGAGAAGGAACAGGCGTTTCTGGACGGCCCTGTTGAAGAATTATGCGCCAAAATCGACGATTGGAAAATTACTCAGGCGCGGGAACTTTCCCAGGATGTCTGGGATTTTTTGAAGCTGCATCGTTTTCTTGGCATGATTATTCCCGAAAAATATGGCGGGCTTGGCTTTTCAGCCATCGGGCATTCCGCCGTGATCGTCAAAATCTCCAGCCGAAGTGTCGCCGCCGGCGTGACCGTGATGGTTCCAAACTCCCTCGGTCCGGGGGAGCTTCTGCTCCATCATGGGACCGACGCGCAGAAGGATTATTACCTTCCCCGCCTCGCACGCGGCGAGGAAATCCCGTGTTTTGCCCTGACTGAGCCGACGGCTGGCAGCGACGCCGCTTCGACGACCAGCACCGGCATCATTTGTCGTGGCACCTACGAAGGGGAAGACGTGCTGGGCATGCGGTTGAACTGGGAGAAGCGCTACATCACGCTGGCGCCGGTTGCCACGGTGATCGGCCTTGCCTTTCGGCTTTACGACCCGGACGGGCTTCTCGGCGACCGGGAAGACCTGGGGATTACCTGTGCCTTGCTTCCAAGGGATCTGCCTGGCCTTGAAATCGGTAAGCGTCACGATCCCATGGGCGTGCCGTTCCCCAACGGGCCTATTTTCGGAAAAGACGTTTTTGTGCCTTTAAGCTTCATCATTGGCGGTCCGGATAAGGCCGGACAGGGCTGGCGGATGCTGATGGAAGCGCTGGCAGCTGGTCGCTCGATCTCGCTGCCATCGCTGTCGATTGCCGCGGCCCAGATGGCGACCCGCATCGTTGGCGCCTATGGCACGGTCCGCGAACAATTCAATCTGCCGATCGGACGTTTCGAAGGCGTGGAGGAAGCCATTGCCCGGATCGGCGGCCATACCTATCTGATGGATGCGGCGCGCAAGCTGACTTGCGGGGCCGTGGATGCTGGCGAAGAACCGGCGGTGCTTACCGGGATCGTTAAGGCCTATTTGACCGAGCTTATGCGCGGCGTTCTAAACGATGCCATGGACATTCGTGCCGGTGCCGAAATCTGTCGTGGGCCGAAAAACATCCTTGGCCACACCTATACGGCGGTTCCGATTGCGATCACGGTGGAGGGGGCAAATATCTTGACCCGGTCCCTGATCATCTACGGACAGGGTGCGGTTCGGGCACACCCGTTTGTTCGTGAAGAAATGGAGGCCGTAGAGCGGAAAGACCTGGGCCGGTTCGATCGGGCTTTCTTCGCCCACATTAATTTCTTTTTCCAGAATTTTGTCCGAGCCTTCTTTCTTGCCCTAACCGGCGGCCGTTTTGTGGCGGCACCGGTCGGCGGTCCTTCGGCGGAATATTATCGGACGCTGTCGCGATGGAGTGCCGCCTTCGCCCTGGTTTCCGATTCGGCGCTGGCAATCTTTGGCGGTGAGTTGAAACGGCGTGAAAAAATCTGTGGCCGCCTTGCCGATGCTCTGGCCTGGCAATATCTGGCTGCGGCGCTTCTCAAGCGTTTCTTTGATGAGGGCCAGATGCCGCGCGACGAGGCCGTGATGCGTTATGCGGCAACTCAGGCCCTGGTAAAGATCGAGGAAGCCCTTGGCGGTGTTCTCGACAACCTTCCCAACCGTCCGGCAGGGTGGTTGCTCAGGCGCGCGATCTTTCCTTTTGGCGTTTCCATGCGACCGCCATCCGACGCGCTTGGCGCCAAGGTGGCAACGGCAATTTTGGGGGATGGCGAATTACGCCGGCACCTGACTTCCGACATTTATATCCCCGATGCCCGGGAGGACGGGTTGGGTGTTCTTGAATTCGCGCTTGCCAAAGTCGTCGCGGCGCAACCGGCCAGGGCCAGGCTTCGTGAGGCCGTGCGCGATGGCAGGCTTGCGGGCGGTGGCGGCGATGAACTTGGTGCTGCCGTTGCGGCGGGAATTCTTACCGATGCCGAATACCAAAGCATCGAAGACGCAGACGCGGCACGCAACGCGGCAATCCAGGTCGATTTTTTTGAGCCGGAGGTTTACGGCGCCCTAAAGGGCTAAGAAAAAGAAGCGTAAGGTGTTGCTTCTAAAAAAAGCGTTCCACGCCGTTGAATTTGCTTGGTTCAGGCATGCGTTTTTCGCAAGAGACCATCTTTATACATATGATTTATATAGGTTTTTTATAAATTCTTTGAAATTCTATAAGTCTGGGCTTATACCACTTCGTTCGTCTTCGAAGACCCGGACGTATCTCGCTTTGTCGTGCCGACCTAGCTGCTATACCCCAGGAATTTTTTTGAACGAGGACGCGTCTACGTGCATGGTGTGCGGGGCGGATACGACAATGAAAGAAGGAATATATCAATGAGTACAGGAACCGTTAAATGGTTCAATCCCGTCAAGGGATATGGGTTCATCACGCCTGAGGATGGTTCGAAGGATGTTTTCGTCCATGTTTCGGCGGTAGAGCGCGCAGGACTGCAAGGCCTCAACGAGGGCCAGCAAGTCGAGTACGATCTCGAGAGCGGGCAGAATGGTAAGACCAATGCCGGTAATCTGAGGCTCGTCGGCTGACGCAGCAGAAGAAAAGCTGAAATGAAAAGGCCCGCCATGTGCGGGCCTTTTTATTGGCGGATGGATTCTTTCGCATTCCTGGGCAGGGGGCTGAAGCGTTCGATCCATTTTTCCGAGCCGCTCGGAAATCCGAAAGACATTCCAAGAGGTTGTTGAACATCCGCCTTTGACGGCATTTTCCTGATAAAACTAAAGAAAATGGCTGCGTATTTTTCGGATGGTGGCGGCAAGGTATGAGGTTTTGATGACATCCCGATTTCGATTTACGATCTTTGCTGCGATTTTTGCCATTCTATGGTGGCTGGCTGCGAATTTTCTATAAGAGCATTTTCCGCCTTTGCTGAACGATGGTGTTTGATGATCAGGCACGACACCATCTCCTTGAGATTTTGGAGACCAATGCGATGACGACAACCGCCCTTGATAAGGATCAGGAAGTTTTGCGCCGTTATGGGGATGCTTCGAAGGTTCGCGAAGAAGCTCTCTGCTGTCCCATTGCTTACAATCCCGCCTATCTCAAGGTCATTCCGGAAGAAATTCTGGAGAGGGATTATGGTTGCGGGGACCCGACGCCTTTCGTCCGCGAGGGAGAAACCGTGCTCGATTTGGGAAGCGGTGGCGGCAAGGCCTGCTACATTCTTTCCCAGATTGTAGGCGCCAAGGGCCACGTGATTGGCGTTGATTTCAATCTCGACATGCTGGCGCTGGCGGAAAAGCACCGGTTGGAAGTTTCCAGGCGCATCGGCTGGGACAACGTCACTTTTTATCGCGGCCGGATTCAGGACTTGCGGACGAACATTGCCGAGCTTGAAAAAAAGATCGCGGGCAAGCCAATTGCAAATTACGAGGATTTCAGCGCGCTGGAACGTTTCCGTTGCGAGGAAATGAAGCCGCTTATTCCAGACAATTCCATTGATGTCATCGTCTCAAATTGTGTGCTGAATTTGGTTCATCCGGATGAAAAAAAGCAACTCTTTCGGGAAATGTACCGGGTGCTGAAGGTGGGCGGGCGTGTTGCAATTTCCGACATCGTATCGGACGAGGACGTTCCGGCCCGGCTTTGTGAGGATGCGGAGCTTTGGTCCGGCTGCATTTCCGGCGCTTTTCAAGAGGCAGCCTTCCTGCGTGCGTTTGAAGATGCGGGCTTCCATGGAATTTCCCTTGTGAAGCGCGATCCGGAGCCTTGGCAGACGGTGGAAGGGATCGAATTTCGTTCCGTTACCGTGACGGCCCATAAAGGGAAAGACGGCGCGTGCTGGGAGCGCAATCAGGCGGTCATTTACAAAGGCCCCTGGAAGGAAGTGCGCGACGATGACGGCCATGTGTTGCAACGTGGGGTGCCGGCGGCCGTTTGCGACAAGACCTATCGGATTTTCACCTCACAGCCTTACGCAGAAGATGTTTATCCGGTGCCACCCCGGATGGCGGTTGCCCTTGAAGATGCCAAGCCTTTCGATTGTTCGCGCACGCTTGTGCGCCATCCAAAAGAGACAAAAGGGGTGGATTACGACGCCACCACGGAAGAGGCGGGTGTCTGCGGGCCGGAAGAGGGTTGCTGCTAAAGGCGCTTCCTGGGGGGCGTTTCAGGACACTGCCCAAACTTTCACAAAGTTGTGATCGCCGGTCGTTTGAACGGGAAAGTTCCTATCGATAGGATCAGGTGCGGATGGGTTTTCATTCGCTATAAAAGCCGCTTTGTTTACGGATCAATGAGGGTCTTCCAAGCTGGAACGCAGCCAAGGGAGGAAGGGAAGTTGAAAGTTCGTTTTTCAACGTTTAACAAGCAGGAGAATTCGATGCGTATCAGTTACTCAAAATCCCTCAAATCCGTTTTGCTGTCCGGGGCCGTATTCCCCTTGATGGCTGGGGCGGGCGTTCTCGCAGTGAGTG
This sequence comes from Rhodospirillaceae bacterium, assembly GCA_002746255.1. Taxonomy (NCBI): domain Bacteria; kingdom Pseudomonadati; phylum Pseudomonadota; class Alphaproteobacteria; order Rhodospirillales; family Rhodospirillaceae; species Rhodospirillaceae bacterium. The sequence continues at coordinate 22,299 of NVWO01000010.1, forward strand.
TGGTGTTGGCCGAGGCCCCCGCGCAAGCGGAGCAGGTGGCAGGTTATTACGACAAGAAGAAGAACCCATGCGCGGCAAAGAACCCATGCGCGGCAAAGAACCCGTGTGCCGCCAACCCGTGTGCGGCCAACCCGTGTGCGGCCAACCCGTGTGCCGCTGCGGAAGGCCCGGAACTTTCAGATGCGGAGGCTTCTGCTTTTTATAAAAAGCAGAAGCACGCGATGATGACGGCCTACAAAAAATCCGGCCTTTCTTATGCCGCAACCTATCAGACGTGGAAACACTACAACACGGCCCCATATATTTCCGACACTCATGGCGGCCGCTATGTGAACAATTACGCCAACGCCAAGGCAAGCGCTTACGGTAAATACGAAAAAGCCGGGCGTTTCCCAGAGGGCTCCCTACTTGTGAAGGACAGCTTCACAAATGTTACGGCGAAGGGCGGCAACCCGTGCAATCCATGTGCGGCCAAAAACCCATGCGCGGCCAAAAACCCATGCGCAGCAAAGAACCCATGTGCGGCAAAGAACCCATGTGCGGCTTCTTCCTCATCGCCTATCGGCCCGCTTTTCGTTATGGAGAAAATGGCTTCCGGCTTTAACTCTGCCAGTGGGGATTGGCGCTATACGATGGTTTTGCCGAACGGACATATTCTGGGCACGACGAATGGCAAAGGCTCCGACAAGGTTGAATTTTGCATCGCTTGTCATGCGTCTGCGGAAGATGTCGATCACCTGATGTTTCTTCCGGAAGAATACCGGAAGTAATAAGCAGAATCCGATTGTTCAGAAATGTTTTGGCTCGGCCGTTGCGGTTTTGTGTCTCGATGCACGGCGTCGCGATGCATTGCCTGGTGGGGCCGGCAAACGATGGCTGGGGACAAGTGATGCGTAAGGATTTGGCAAAAGTTTTCTTGTTTAAGGCGGGCCTTTTTGTATTTTTCATAGCCTTCACCCCCCTTCTTTTTGGGAGTGGAGCCGAAGCCAGCGACGTCAGGCGCTGGCGCGGGGAGTGGCACAAGACGGATTTTTCAAAGACGTCGATCGACTTCGATGAAATTATGTCTGGTGGGCCATCGAAGGATGGCATTCCTGCAATAGACAATCCAAAGTTTGAATTGGCCGCTTCGATTGCAACGCTTGGCAATGACGAACCGGTTGTAAGCATCGTCGTGAACGGCGAAGCGCGTGCGTACCCTTTGCAGATTCTTATGTGGCACGAGATCGTGAACGACCAAATTGGCGAGGTGCCGGTTACCGTTACGTTTTGCCCGCTGTGCAATTCGGCGATCGTTTTTGATCGTCGGTTAAAGGGTGCCATCCTTGATTTTGGAACTACGGGAAAGCTTCGCAATTCGGATCTTGTTATGTATGACCGCCAGACGGAAAGCTGGTGGCAGCAATTTACCGGCGAGGGAATTGTCGGGACGCATACGGGCGAAAGTTTAAAAATGCTTCCTTCGCGAGTCGAATCTTTCGCGAGATTTCGGAAACGGTCTCCAAAGGGAAAAGTGCTCGTTCCAAATTCCACGAGCATGCGGGCCTATGGCTACACGCCTTATGCCGGCTATGACAGCAGCCAGTTGCCGTTTCTTTACCGGGGAAAACTTCCCTCAAATATTGCACCCCTGGAAAGGGTCGTCTCGGTGGGAGGTGAGGCCTGGGGCTTAAACTTCCTTCGCGATCGCGGAAAAATCGTGGCCAAGGATCTGGTGCTTACCTGGGAATCGGGGCAGAACTCGGCGCTTGATGTGGAGCGTATCAGTGAGGGGCGCGATATTGGCAATGTGATTGTTCAACGGAAGACGGCGGATGGCCTGGAAGATGTCGTTCACGACATAAGCTTTGCCTTCGCCTTTCACGCCTTCTATCCCAACAGCGCTATTCACGTTGAATAGAACGGATAACCTTTTAACAGGTTAGGAAAGATCAACGGGTTGGCCGGTTAGCGATTCGGCGAGCCGTGCCGCGTTTCGCGCGACCAGGGCATAAATCGATATCTGTGGATTGACGCCGAGGCTTGTCGGAAACACGGACCCGTCGAAGACGGACAGCCCTTCGACCTGGTGATGGCGACCGAATGAGTCGACCACCCCAAGGCGGGCATCCTTAGACATCGCACAGCCGCCCATTATATGAGCGGAAAAGATGAGCGCGCGCGGCGGTCGCATCGAGAGGCTCTCGCGAATTGCCTGTCGCGCTTCTCGCCAGCTTTGATAAGGCCTCGCTTCCCGATGCACCGGGAAAACGGATTTTGCGCCAGCTGCAAAACTAAGCTCTGCCATGGAAAGATACGCGTGTTGAAACCCTTCCCAGTGAAACGCGGTCGTCTGGTAATCAAGCACGGGACTGCCGTCGTTTTGAAGCACGACGCGACCGCCGGTGAAATCTGGACTAAAGCCATCTCGTACAAGGGCGATGACGGCATGAGTGTAAGGAAGCCGGGCCATGCTTTGTGCATGCGTGTTGCCAAATAACGGAATGGAAATTGCCGCCTGCACGGGGAAAAGGGGCGGTACTTCAAGTTTATAGCCGGCCTTGCCGGTAACGCCGTCACGCCAAAGAAACGCATCCGAATAGACGGATTGGGGTGCGCCTTCAAAGGGTTTTACTTCCTCCGGTAATTCGCCGGCCAAGGCCACGACAGGATGAAGAAAGGTGCGCTTTCCAAGGCGTTGATGTGGGTCTGGCAGCCTGGACCGCAAAAGCAATCCGGGGCCATTGATGCCGCCGCCGGCCACGATAATATGGGTTGCGTGAACGCGGATCTTTCGGCCGGTCGGGCGAAGGCTTTCCGAATCGATGGCAAGGCACTGCACATTTGCGGCGCGCCCGCGATCGGTTTCGATGGTATGTGCCCGGGCATGGCTGATCAGGATGGCACCACGATCAAGCGCTGCCGGGATTGTTGTAACCAGCATGGACTGTTTGGCGTTGGTCGGACATCCAAAACCGCAATAGCCGATGTTCCAACAGCCGCGTACGTTTCTTGGAACGATCCCGTGGGGCCAGCCAAGGCGCTCGCATCCTCTGGCAAGGACCGCGTTGTTTTCATTTGGAGGGTGCTCCCAAGGGGCGACGGAGAAACGGCGTTCGGTTCTTTCGAACCATGGGGTCATGTCTTCTGCGTTCGTTTCCTTTACATCAAACATTTCCGCCCAATGGGAAAGCGTCTCTGGTGGTGTGCGAAAGCTTGCCGTCCAGTTGACGACGGTGCCGCCGCCGACGGCGCGCCCCTGAAGAAGGGTGATCGCCTTGTCTTTTGTTTTGCGGCTGGCGGCGTCCCAATAAAGCGTGCGGTAGGCATCCCCCTCGCGGCCGGTAAAGTCCTTGGCTGTCCAATATCCGCCTTCTTCGATCAGGACGACCTGCAATCCGGCGCGGGCAAGAATTTCTGCCGCCACGCCGCCACCGGCCCCGCTGCCGATGATGGCAACATCGGCGGCATAGCTTTTGTCCTTTTCCAGCCTTGCGGCGTCGATATGGGTGCGTTCGGCCATCACACGATCTTTCGCACGTCGTCGGGGATGTCCGGGGGGCCGTCATATCCGATCCAGCTCCAGGCATGTGGGTTGTCGTACCAGGCGGCCATGCAGAGGTCATGGATGGCGGCATAGGCAAGTTGCAGAAGCGTCAGCGCGCTCATTGACCAGCGGTCGAGGAAAGCCTCTATTTCCTTTTCCGTGGCCGCCTCCCAGTCGTTCCAGATGCCTGTGAGGGCTATCCGTGCCGGGGGAAAAGCCAGAAGGTCAAAAAGTTGGCGTAGCTCGTCCTGCATCCCTGGCGGCATCGCCGCTATTAACCGGTCAATGTCGGCGAGAATTTCAGCAATCAGGCGATCCCGGTCGCCGGTTGGAAGCGCCTTGCCGATCAAGGCAGGTGCCAGCGCCGCAAAGATCCGTTGGTCCTGGGCGGTAAGAAAGCGAAAGCCTTTCGGCACTGGGGGGCGGGCCTTGTCGGTGGTGTAACGCCAGAGCCCGGCCAGAAAGAGCAGGCCGGTTCCGGCAAGGCCGAATTTTAAAAAACGGCGACGCCCTGGGTTTTTTGGCGGTATGTTGTTTGCAATCATGGCGGCTCTAAGCGTGCTGGGTGTTCCTGTCTTGTGCGGCCTTTCAGGCTTGGGGCCGGAAAGGTCTCGTCGATGGATTATGGCAAATGGCCCTGGACCCGCCTATTATTTTTCAGTGCCCTGTGTATAGTAAAAATAGGGGCAAAAATGAATTTACTTGGAGTCACAAAAGATGATGCGAGAAAGAAAAAGGGGGGGGATTTTAGGCGGGATTCTTCTGGCTGCCGGTCTGATTTTCACGGTTCCGGCTTATGGGGAAGAAGTTCCAGAGGGAACGGTTATCAGCGCCAAAAATCTGAAATCGCTTCTTGATAAAACCTTCGAGGGCGAAACCATTCAGAGCCTTATCCCTGAGAATTTTCAGTGGCAGATTCGGGAGAAGGGTCTGACGATGAAGCTTGCGCACACAAAACCCCACCCCAAGGATCCGAAATGGGTGGCGGCGGCGGAGCACAATCGCGAAGCGGTGACCCTGGATGACGCCAATCTTCTAGATGGCTGGGCGGCGGGCCCCCCCTTTCCGGAAATAGATTTGCAGGACCCCAAGGCTGGCCGAAAGGTCATGTGGAACATGTATCTTGGCAAACAGCGGGGCGACAATCAGGAATTTCCGGAGGTAATCATAGCGATGATCAACGGAAAAACGGGGCTTGAGCGCGTCCAGAAGCAATTCTTCAAGCGGTCCTTCGTAAGAGGTGCCCTGCGTCGGGACAATGGGGCCGGGGAAAACAAGCGGATTATCGAAAAGTCGCTCGTTGTTCAGACCTCGCCTCAGGATCTGAAGGGGAACGGGCTGGTCCTTATCCGCTATCTGAACGGGGATCCGGACTGGTTGCTGGCCTATGCCGTGGCAGCGCGCAAGGTGCGGCGTTTCTCCGGGGATTTCTGGATGGATAAGCTGGGCTCCACGGATTTTCTGGCCGACGATGTGCTGGTTTTAAGCGCACATCCGACCTGGTATTCCGACTACAAGGTGATTGCGAAAAAGAAAATCCTTGTTGTTGCAAATTCCACCAAGCCTTTTTGGAAAAAGAATGGCGACACGCCGCAGGAGCGATTCCCCGTTTTTGATTTGAAGACCGCGCCGTATTGGAACCCGGTCGATGAGTGGGAACCAAGAGAAGTCTACGTCATTGAGGGCATCACGCCGGAAAGGCATCCCTATAGCCGCAAGGTGGTCTATGTCGATGTCGAGCAATGGGCCCCGTATCTGGCTGAATATTTCACGCCAAAGGGGAAGCTTTGGAAAACGCAGATCCAGGGCCATCACGTCTTTCCAACCGAGGACGATCCGGAGGGCGTAGTTCTGTGGGCGACATGGGCGGTGCTTTCAGACTTCCTCGTCAATCATGCCAGCGTCCTGATAACCAGCAAGGACACCAAATTCAATACGGATTTGAAACCCTCGGACGTCAATCTGAAGGCTGTGAAAAAGGCAAGGTGGTAAGCGCCAGCGCGGCCATGTAAATGCGGGCGGGACCGAAAGGCCCCGCCCGTTTTTTTATGGGATGTGCTGTTGCCGTTGTTTTTCAGGCGCGAAGCTTAATTGGGCCGATGTTCCCCATTCCTCCTGAGTATCGAAGCGCAAACCATCTTGTTTTGCCCTCTTGTGGCGTTCATGCAGAAATCTATGTTTTTTGCTGCCGGCCTCGGCCGCTGGCCAACCACAGCCTTGGCGGAGCGCGTTGTAGGTTTTACTGCTCCCAGGGAATGAAAGGTTTCTTATCGGAGAAGCTGGCATTTTCTTTGATAAGCATATGTAGCTTGTGGACAATCTACCGTTAGGAGGGCCGTAACGGGGGCAATGGGCGCAGGGTTGCGGGTGAAGATCGCACAAAAAAAGGGAGGTGCAAAAGCACCCCCCCAAATTTTTATCCAGAAAGAAGTCTGGAAGCTGAACGCAGGGCTCAGCCTAGAAATAAAGTGTTTTCTTGTATTGATCCGGTACGGCGAAAAGATAGGCTGATTTCACGCCCTTCTCTCCGGTGATGTCYTGGGYGTTGCCYTTGCTATCGATTTTCGTAATTTTCCAATTKCCGGTTGCGGCGTTGAAGCCTTTTTTCATCTTTCGGAAAATGACGACATCGCCAGTCTTCCACCGGGCTGCGTATCCGGTGCGATCGGCATCGCCGTGGAAACTATCGATCACGAGAACCGTKCCGATCGGCATCCGATTAAAGTTGCCCCAAGCTTCGACCTTATCATTTGCGTAAAGGTTGATGTACTCGCTGTCCCTAAATTTCCCGGTCTGGAAGGGGACAACGTTGTAGCGTTTCCATTCGGAATATTCGGAAACGACCTTATTCTGCGATTTTTCCCATATTTCGAGCATGTTAGGGAGAAGGGCCACGTAAAGCGCATTTGCTTCCTTCATGTCGAGTTTGTTATGTGCTTCAAGGGCGGCTTTTTCTTCCGCCGACATCAAGTCTTCCCGGCCAACCACTTCGCCGCGTACGACCGGGGACTCAATGGCATGGACGACCAGCGTGTCGCCCTCCGTGGAAACGATAATTTCCCAGTACATGCCCGTTGCAAAAAGGGAGGTGACGGCAAGAACGAACAAGTCCTTGTCAAAAGCTTCGCCGGGCCGCGTGCGCTTGGCATGGTCTTCACCCAGAATGTAACGTCTGGCAAAACCTTCCTCGAGAAGTTCCGTGCCCTCGACGCGCAGTTCCTTAATAACTTCGCCATTCTTCATGGGCCAACTTTTTGGCGCATAGAACTTTCCGGGGTTGTCTACCGGATCCGGATAGAAGCGATATTGATTTTTTTCAATCTTGATAAATTTCTGAAGGGCGGGTTCTCCGTCAAAGGTCGATTTGGGGATGTTGTATTCATGGCCCCCGCGTAGAAAGGTCTCCGGCGCTTCCGGCGATTCCGCCTTGGCGGGATTGCTCATGGCAAGTGCGGCGGCTGTTGCGGCCCCGACCATAAGTGGAAGGATTGCCCCGGATGACAGAAGGGATTTCACGAAACTTGAGCGCATGGCTTCCTCACCGTCTGTGTAGCTGTGTATCTGTTTGTCTGTGTATCGAGTTTGGGGATTCGTTATTTTTATCGTTGGCGTTATGCTGCCCCATTGAATGGACTAACATATTTTCAACAGGATAAAAAAGCCAGTCAGTATCGCGCATTTTTATTGCCTATCTTCGCACCTTCCCCCAAGCATGCTTTCTTAACCCATTGATTAAAATGAATAAACATGGCTGATTTTATTTTTGCACGGAATTTTTGCGATTTGCCTGGGGTGACCAAAGCAAAATGACGGATTTGGCTGCGATTTCGCATCCCAAGCTTAAGGCGCAGTGGACAGCCGGCCGCGAGGTCCTGGAGTGCTACCGGCTTCTTGCCAAGACGGGGGACAACGTCGTTGGTGAGCTAATCCGCGGGCATAAAACCTTTTATCAGTGGGATCACTATCCCGAGGGAGACGCCTATGATGGGGAAACCCATTCCCAGTATTACTACCATGCACACCGGGAACATCGGGATGAGCATGGGCATTTTCACGTCTTCCTGCGGCCAAAGGGAATGCCCCCTGGCATACGACCGACGCCCTTGCCGGATTTCGAGCCCCCCGCAGATGACAACGTCGCGTTAAGCCATTTGATTGCTATTTCGATGGATGCCTTTGGCCATCCAAGCTGCCTGTTTACAGCAAACCGCTGGGTGACCGGCGAAACTTGGTATGCGGGGGAGGATGTGTGCCGGATGGTTGCGTGTTTTAAAATGGACCAGGCGCGTCCGTCCTTGCTGGTCAATCGTTGGATTACGGCGATGCTGAAGTTTTTTGAGCCTGAAATATGCGACCTGATTGCTCGCCGCGACCTGTCGGTAGAGGCGTGGAAGAAACAGCATCCAGATGGCAATGTTTTTGAGGATCGAGAGCTTGAGACGACTTCGGAAATAGAAATTTCCGTTGATGACAAGCTGCGGCAACTCGAAGCGATTTTGGATTGAAATTAGCCGGGTGCCAATAAAAAACGGTGCCGTCTCCTATGCCCCTATGGGAGAACGGCACCGTAAAGGTCATCTAACTGAAATTGTCCGAAAAGGCTACTTCGTGGCTTCTTTCAAATAGGCGATCAGATCCTTGCGCTTGGCTTCTTTCTTCAGGCCGGGGAAGGCCATCTTGGTACCCTTGATGTATTTTTTCGGCTTGGTAAGAAAGGCATCAAGCGTTTCCTCATTCCAGACAATGCCGGCGTCCTTCATTGCGGCTGAATATTTAAACCCTTCCACGGTCCCAGAGGTGCGGCCAAAGATGCCAGCCAGAGACGGGCCCACTTTATTTTTACCGGCGACCAACGTGTGACAGGCTTTGCACTTTTTGAAACCCTTTTTGCCTTTTTTTACGTCGCCTGCCATTGCAACGCCGCTAACCAGCGTAAACGCAAAGGCAAATACGACGCCGAGGCCTAGAATCTTCGATGATCTCATTTATTCTCTCCAGAGCGTTCCACGGGGCTGTGTGAATTCGCCAGCAGTATCCAAAAGATAGCGGCGACTTGCAACTGGTTCTTAATTCCCTTTTCGGCGGTAACGGAAGGGGGAAACCGGATGGCTGGCTTCGCTTGCCGTCATTTGACGGATCTGGTCGTGGTCTGGGGAAAGCTCGCAGACGGGGTCCATCCTTGCCGCATCGCCGGTCAGCAGCAGCGCCTGGCAACGGCAGCCGCCCCAGTCAATTTCACGCTGCTCGCAGGAAAGGCAGGGCTCCGGCATCCAGTCGGTGCCGCGGAAATGCTGGAAGGCGGTTGATTTCAGCCAGATGTCGGCCAGGCCGCGCTCCCGGACATTGTCGAATTGAAGGCCTGGGATCTGCTCGGCGGCGTGGCACGGCAGGGCCTTGCCCGACGGGCTGACGTTCAGAAATTGGTTGCCCCATCCGCCCATGCAGGCCTTCGGGCGCTTCGCATAGTAATCTGGCGGCACGTGATCGATGAGGAGAATGCCTTTCAGCCGCACCTCGGCCTCGGCGATGAGGGCACTTGCCTTTTCGATCTGGTCGCGGCTTGGCAGCAAGGCTTGCCGGTTTTCAAAGGCCCAGCCGTAATATTGGGCATGGGCGATTTCAAGCCGCCCGGCGCCAAGTTCAACGGCCAGGTCGATCATCGCGTCGAGATGCTCCAGATTCTGACGGTGAAAGACGCAATTGATCGTAAGGGCAAGCCCGGCCTGATGGACAAGTCTTGCGATGATCAGTTTTTTTGCGTGCGCGCCCTTCATGTTGGCAATTCGGTCGGCGGCCTCGGCGACGCTGCCCTGAAGGCTTAGCTGGACATGTTCAAGGCCGGCATGTGCAAGGGCCTTGATCTTTGCCGCGTCGAGGGGAATGCCGGACGTGATCAAATTCGTATAAAGCCCGGCAGCGTTTGCATGGCGGACAAGCTGGCAAAGGTCTTTGCGCGTGGCGGGCTCGCCCCCGGAAAAGTGGACCTGATAGGTGCCAAGTGCCGCCGCCTCGTCCAGAACCCGGCACCATTCTTCTGTCGAAAGTTCGTTCTCCGCGCCTTCAAGGGCCAATGGGTTCGAACAATACGGGCATTGCAGGGGGCATCGGTGGGTAAGCTCTGCAAGGAGGGCCAGGGGCGGTGCCGGCGTGCTCATAGGGTAAGGATTCTCTGATCCGTCAGGTCTTGCAGAAGTTCCAGAACATCCGCTTCGATCGTTTCGTGGGGGGCTTGGTAACGTTCGGCAAGGGCGGTGATCATCGCGGCGATGGAGGTCTTTCCATCGCAAAGCTTCAGGACTTCGACGGCGATCGCATCGGGTATGAGAAGCCGTTCCGGTGACAGCACAACCCATCGCGCGCGCGTTTCATCGAAGCGAAACCGCACATGGGGTGCCAGTCGCGGCAGGGCTTCGCTGTCGAGGATGCAGCGTGCCTTCATGGGGTGTCTTCCGGTTGAAAGGCACCGGGCGGAATGTGGCCAGGTTCGACATAGGCGTGCATCAGCGCGTCCAGTTGTGCCCACAACATATTGCATTTGAAATAGAGCGCCTGGAGGACGCGTTGTTGGGCTGCGACCGTTCTGGCTTCGCGCTTCATATAATCAAGAGCAAAATCGGCGTCCCGCGTCGCCTGATCAAGCCGCCCACGGAAATAGGAAAGCGTCGCTTCATCGATGAAATCGTAATGCTCCAGCATGCCAGAAATCCGTTCACGATGAATTTTCGGCGCAAAAAGTTCCGTTAGCGACGACGCAATCCCTTCGAGAAGCGGACGTTCGCCAACAAAATGCACATAGGCCTCGACGGCAAACCGCGTGGCCGGCAGCACACCTTTCATGGCGATGACATCGCTTCGGGGAAGGCCAAGGCCGTCCGTCAGTTTCAGCCAGCGCGCGATGCCTCCTTCGCGTTCCGGGGTTCCGTCATGATCTTCGATGCGTACGCGCCAGATTTGTCGCAGGGCCGGGTCCGTCATGCGCGCAAGCAGCGTGCTGTCCTTGATCGGGATATGCGCCTGATAGCAATAGCGGTTAAGCGCCCATGCCTGCACCTGCCCCTTTCGCAGCTTGCCGCCGTGGAGAAGGGCGTGGAAAGGGTGCCGGTCGTGATAGCGTTCGCGACCGATTGCCCGCAATTCGGATTCAAGCGCGTCCGGCGTTAACAGCGCATTGTCCGGCGCGTTTTTCATAGTCGAATTTCCATTCCGTCATAGGCGACTTCCCAATCGGCATCGGTGACGCATTTTTGTTCCGGTGAATCATCCATCAAAACGGGGTTCGTGTTGTTCAGGTGAATAAAGACTTTCCGTTTGACGCCCAGCGTCCGGAAGGCTGCCAACGTACCCGCTTCGCCCGAGATGCTCATATGCCCCATGCGGTTTCCCGTTTTCACCCCGACGCCGGAGGTGATCATTTCATCGTCCTGCCAAAGGGTGCCATCGAACAAGACCAGCGGGGCGCCGCGAAGACGTTGCGCCAGTTCGTCGGGGAAGGCAGCACAGCCAGGTATGTAATAGAAATGGGAATTGCCGGTCGCCGATGCCACCCGAAGGGCAATCGTATCTTCTGGCACGCTGCCGAAATTGGGGCCTGCCGTCGGGTCTTCCAGATAAAGCGCTACTTTCCCAGGAACGGTGAAGGCTTCGACTGTAATGCCCGAGGCGGCACCGTCGGCCGTTTCAAGGCGCGTTGGCGTGTTGAGCGTGAATTTTCGCCGTTGCACAAATTTCTCGTTCAGGGCGTGAAAAATACGGTTCGCATTCAGTGTGTCTTGGACCCGTCCCGTCGCGTAAAGGCTAAGCGGCTGGCTTTCCCGCAAATTTAAAAGACCGGCAATGTGGTCGATGTCGGCATTGGTCACCACGACGCCACCAATCGGGCTGCTGCGGTGTTTCTCGGGGGGATGAAGGGCGGGGGTTTCGTTTAATTGCTGGCGCAGATCGGGCGATGCGTTCAGTAGGAACCATGGCCCGTCATCTGCCCGTACGGCAAGGGAAGACTGGGTTCTTGGGCGGACCATTGGGTCTTTTGCGCGCGCGCGCTGGCAGACATGGCAACCGCAATTCCACTGGGGAAGGCCGCCGCCGGCCGCCGATCCCAGGACAAGAATCTGCAACAACCGGTTTCTCCCGTTGTGGGATGATTTTTATCGTGGGTGGTGACTAAAAAAAGTGGAGATTAGCCTTCGGAGCAGGCGTAGGCATTGATCTCAAGGCCGATGCGGATTACTTGAATCCGAGGCTTTTTCCACTGCTTCCGCATATCCATTGAACCTTGTTTTCTTTTCGAAACTGGTCTTTCCATGCAAAGTATGGCCTCTCCGTCTGCTATCAGGCAAGGGTTTAATCGAAGCCGGTGGTTTGAAGGCGGCGAAAAACGAAGAAGGGATGCCGGGGTGTTGCGACGACGAAGCATTCGATGGCAGGTGGGCATGACCCTGGCGGCTGCCCTGTTCTTGCTGCCTGCCGTGACGCATGCTCCGCCCGCCATGGCTCAGCCGAGTCTGGCTCAGCCGAGTCTGGCTCAGTCGATCCGGATTGGGGCTTTGAAATTCGGCTCCGTTGCCTGGGAATTTGATGTCATTGCCCATCACAGGCTGGATCGCAAACACGGGTTTTCTCTGGACATTGTTCCGCTTGCCAGTACCCAGGCCCTGAAGGTTGCCCTTCAGGCCGGTGGGGTGGATGTCATTCTTGCCGATTGGCTTTGGGTTTCGCGGATTCGCCAATCCGGCTCGGACGTAACGTTCGCGCCCTATGGCGCCTGGGCCGGTGCGCTCATGGTTCCGGCGGCTTCCAAGACGCGGACGCTGGGGGACCTTGCGGGCTTGCGCATTGGCGTTGCCGGTGGGCCGATCAACAAGAACTGGCTGCTTCTCCAAGCCCTGGCGGCAAAGGAAGAGGGCCTGCGCCTTGCCGATGAAATGGAAATTGTCTTTGCGGCCCCGCCGCTTTTGCGGATGGAAATGCAGACCGGGCGTCTGGACGCGGTGCTGACCTATTGGCAGGACGCAGCCATGCTTCAGACGATCGGGTTTCGTCGCATGATCGACACGGCAGAGGTGGCAAGGCGCCTGGGCGTTTCCCGGCGTGTTCCATTTTTGGGCTATGTTTTTTCGTCCGCCTGGGCAGAGTCGCGCCGCGATGCGCTGCGGGGCTTTCTTGCGGCATCGCGTGAGGCCAAGGCCATCCTTCGTCACTCGGATGCCGAATGGGAACGTCTTGCCCCCCTTACGCGCACGGACGGCGCAACCCAGCTTCACACGGTACGCGACGCCTACCGGCGGGGGCTTCTCGAACATTGGGGCGAGGAGGAACGTCACGCCGCCGAAGCCCTTTTCGGCGTTCTTTCGGGGGTGGCTGGGACGCCATTGACCGGTGGGCAAACCCGCCTGGCACCGGGAACCTTCTGGGCGGAGGACCGTTTTTAACCCATGGGTTTCCTAAAAGAGATGTGGCCGAGAATTGTTTCCTTCCTCCTCCTTCTTCTCCTCTGGAAATACGGGGCGGTGGTCGTTGACAGCCGCCTTCTGCCACCGCCGGAAATTGTATTTGCCGTGCTGTATGACGGGTTTCAAAGTGGCGAAATCCCCCACCACATCGGCATCACCCTTGGGCGCGTGGCGGCAAGTTTTGTTCTGGCGATGACGATCGGGTCGGCCATCGGCATTGCCATGGGAAGATCCCGATTGCTTGACCGGCTGTTCGACTCCTGGCTGGTTCTGTTTCTGAACATTCCCGCACTGGTCGTTATCCTGTTGGCGTATGTCTGGTTTGGGCTGGTTGAATCCGCTGCGATCTTGGCTGTCGCGGTGAACAAGATTCCAAACGTGGCCGTGACGCTTCGGGAAGGATCGCGCGCGCTTGACCGGGACTGTCTTGAAATGGCGCGCAGTTTCCGCCTGGGCTCCCTTCGGACCTTTCGTCATGTCGTGCTGCCGCAACTTTCCCCTTATTTTCTGGCATCCGCCCGTTCGGGGTTGGCGCTGATCTGGAAAATTGTTCTGGTCGTTGAATTGCTTGGACGCAGCAATGGGGTCGGCTTTCAACTGCATCTTTATTTTCAACTGTTCGATGTGGCCTCGATCCTTGCTTACACGCTTGCCTTTGTTGCTGTCGTGCTGGTAATCGAAGCTGTGATTTTACGCCCCCTTGACCGTCGGGCCATGCGGTGGCGGCGATGAGCGGAATGCAGGTTGACCTTCGCAAAAAGTATTTCCCGGACATGTCTGGAGAGGGTCGGCGGCAGGTCCTGGGTAAAATTTGCTTTTCCGCCAAGAAGGGGGAATTTCTTGCGATTGTCGGTCCGTCTGGTTGCGGCAAGACGACGCTTTTGAACCTGGTCGCCGGGCTGGATGCGGATTATGAGGGCAACATTGCGCGTGAGGGGATGGCCGAAAAGGCGATGCCGAATATCGGCTACGTCTTCCAAACGCCGCGCCTTCTGCCTTGGCGGACGGTGTTCGAGAATGTCTGCCTTGTCCTGAAGGAGCCGGCCCCAAAAGATGGCTTTGTGGAAAAACTGCTTGCCGAGGCCGGGTTGACGGAATTTCGGAACGCGTATCCGGAGAAGCTTTCCCTTGGCCAGCAGCGCCGTGCCGCGATCGTGCGCGCCCTTGCCATCGCGCCGGATTTGCTTCTAATGGACGAACCGTTTGTTTCCCTCGACAGGCCAACGGCGGAACGGCTTCGCCGGCTTTTGCTGGATATATGGGGCGCGCGTCCGACAACGGTTCTGTTCGTCACCCATGATTTGGATGAAGCGATCGTGCTTGCCGATCGCGTGCTTGTTCTTTCAGACAGTCCGGCAACGCTTCTTGCCGATGTGCCGATTGCGGTGCCGCGAGACGAGCGGACGGCCGAGGTGCTGGCGGAATTTCGCCAGCGACTCCAGTTGCTGGAAAAACCTTAAACGCCGCCTTTTCGTTGCATCATACCCCGTGCCGGGTCGTAGCCAAGGACGGCCATGCCCATGAACAATGCAAAGCAGCCCAGGGTGATGGCAATCGCCCAGGGGTTAAAATCGCCATAAAGGGCGAAACGGATCATCTCGACAACATGGGTAAAGGGGTTAAAGCGGCAGATTTCATAAAGCAGCACGCTTGATTCCCGCATTTTCCAAAGTGGGTAAAGCGCCGAGGACAGAAAGAACATTGGGAAAATAACGAAATTCATGATGCCGGCGAAATTTTCAAGCTGGTGAATGACCGAAGAAAACAACAACCCTAGCGCGCCGAGCATGAGGCCGGAAAGAATGAGCGCGGGCAGGATTGTGAAATAGCCAAGAAGCGGCGTCTCGATACCGAACAGAAAGACGATTCCAAGAAAGGCATAGACTTGCAGGATGGAAACAAAGGTGCCCGCTGCCAGCTTGCAGATTAGCAGGTACCAGCGGGGAAGGGGGCTTACAAGCAGGGTGCGCATGCTTCCCATCTCCCGGTCATAGACCATGGAGAGCGAACTTTGCATGCCGTTGAAAAGCTGGATCATGCCGATGAGGCCGGGAAGGATATAGACCTCATAGGGAATGTAGGTTTCATAAGGCGCCATGATCGCAATCCCAAGCGCCGCGCGAAAGCCGGCTGCAAAAACCAGCAACCAGATCAGCGGGCGCACAAGGGCGGCCAGGAACCGTTCGCGTTGTTGTAGAAACCGCAGCGCCTCGCGGGTGAGAATGCCCAGAAACCCACGTAGATAATGCATGGCGTTCATGATGGGGCGTCCTTCGCCGTCAGTTTTGTGAACGCGTCGCCAAGGGTTGTCGCTTCTGCCGTCTGCAGGATGTCGGCGGTTGTGCCTTGCGCGCGAACGCGGCCCGAATCCAGCAGGACAATGTGGTCGTCGGGGGCAACTTCATCGATAAGATGCGTTGCCCAAAGCACAGCAATGCCTTCCGTTTTGCACAGCCCGTGGATGTGATTGACAATGGCCAGGCGTGTTGGCACGTCCAGGCCAATTGTCGGTTCGTCCAGCAGCAGAAGGCGTGGCCGGTGAAGAAGGGCGCGCGCGATCTCAACCCGTCGCCGATGTCCGCCATTTAGGGCGCGGACTTTCTCCTGTTTCCGTTCATCCATGTCAAAACGCCGCAGTTCGGTTTCAATCCGTTGAACGGCATCCTTTTTCCCCATGCCGCGAAGGGCGGCGTGGTAGCGAAGGTTCTGAAGCACGCTTAAATCAAGGTCGAGTGTCGGCTGCTGAAAAACGACGCCCATTTCGGCCATTGCGGGCAGGGGTGTTTTTTGAAGGTCAAAGCCAGCAACGGAAATGCGCCCCTGATTCGAGGCATAGAGACGGGTGATGAGGGAAAAAAGGGTCGTCTTTCCGGCGCCGTTCGGCCCTAGAAGCACGGTGAATCTCCCCGGCGCGATCGTGAAACAAATATTGCTTAAGGAGGTCTTCGCACCATAGCGAAAACTTACCCCGTCTATTTGAAGCGCGGGCGTGGCGGCGTCGTGCATGCTATGGCCCAACAGCAACCCCCCAGGGAAAGCGGCCCGTGGCGACGGATTTTTCAACTTTCAGGGCGGCCACGTCGATGATGGAGACGTCGTTGCTGACGCCGTTCGTCGTGTAAAGCCGTTTCCCATCGGGTGAAAAAGCGAGGTTCCAGACCCGGCTGCCGACAAGAAGATATTTTTCAACCGCATAGGTCTTGCGGTTGATGACGGCGACGTGGTTCGCCGGGCCGAGCGCGACAAACGCCCATGGGCCGTCTTTCATATGGGCGATGCCGACCGGCTGAATCTTCGCGCTTTCGATACCGGAGATGGCAAAGGCAATGCGATGCGTGATTTCATGCGATGTGCTGTCGATGATGTTCACATTGCCGCCGATCTCGGCGGAAACCCACGCCTCTTTGGCATCTGGGGTGAAGGCGACGTATCTGGGACGGCTGTCGACAAGCACGTTTTTGACAAGGGTGTTCGTGGCGGTGTCGATCCAGTGGGTCATGTTTGTGGTTTCAGACGTGACAACGGCCCATTTTCCGTCCGGGCTTGTTCCCACCCCTTCCGGTTCGACGCCGACCGGAATTTCGGTAAGGATTTTACGCGTATTCACGTCGATCACGGTGACAAGGTTGTCGTCTTCATTCGAGACATAAAGAACCCGGCCATTCGGATGAAGGGCGAAGGTTTCCGGATCGTCTCCGGAAGGAAGCGTATGGGTCACCTTTGCCGTTTCCAGGTCAAGCACCTGGATTATATCGTCGTCGCTGGCACAGATATAAAGCGACTTTTTATCAAGGCTTAGGACAATTCCACGGGGACGGCGGCCCACCGGAATGGTTTTTTTTAATGCGCCGGTTTCGCCATCAAGAAGGACGATTGTGTTGTCCTTTTCATTGGAAACGTAAACGGTTGTTGCCAAGGCGCCGTTTGGAATGGCAAGGATGAAAGCAAGGATCGCATGTCTTAAAATTTTCCGCCTGTCCATGCCTCTATTTTCCTTCCCCTAGGTATGAAGCCGTACAACCGCTTTCCGGTTCATCATAGCCTAGCGTATCGAGGGTGGTTTTCGGATGCAGAAAGCCCGCCTGGGGTGCCGATGCGACGAGGGCTTTTGGGGCCGCAAGCAGGATCGGCTGGCGCAATTGCCGGTTCCAGTGACGGAAGGTCAGCTTTTGCCCTTTGAACCCCTGGAGGGAAAAATCAGGCCCTAAAAGATAGCTTCGAAGGGGCGCAAGATCCGTTGTACCCGTCCGCGTCGCCGCTTCGCCGATGGCGCGGACGGCAAGCCATGCCGCATAATCTTCTGCACGCATCGCGCGTCCGGCAGCCTTTTGAAAGCGCCGCTGAAGCTGGGAGGCGCCCCATTGTTCATGGGTCCAGTGCCAGGCCGTCGGGCGCAATCCTTGCGTGCCGGCAACCGGCCGCGCTTCCCAGGTGCGGTAGGCAAAATATTCGCCGAAATCCCCGCGTTCATCGGCAAGAATCAAAACATCGTAATTCACGTTTTGCGTGAACAGCGGTACTTCGGCCATTGCCGTCCGTCGGGCATCATGGGTGTAGGTCCAATCCTTCTCTTCCACGATGCGGCCGCCAAAGCGTTTGGCGGCTCGGCGCACAGCGCTGGCAAAATCCCGGTCCGCTTCCCTGGGGCCAACCACAAGAAACCATCGTGACCAGCGTTTGCGAACAAGATATTGCGCAAGCGCATCGGCCAACATGGCGCGGCTTGGCAGGATGTGCAGAAGGTTGGGCCGACATGCCTGATTTCGCAACGAATCATCCGGGGCGCCTGCGTTGTAAAAAAGAACATCCCTGGCCTCGGGTAAATCGGCCAGCGCAAGAAGGCTGTCGGTTGGAAGCCGGGTGACAATGTGGCGAAGGCCGGTGGCGATAAGCTTGCGCAACGCGGCAGTCGCATCGCCATCCGCTGGCAGGATAACAGCTTCAAGATGAAAGGCCTGGTTCAGGAATTTTCCTGTCGTGCCGTTGTCGCCGATTGCCAATTGCGCGCCCTGAAGCCCAAGATCGCCGGGTTCCGCCTCAAGATTCGAACGCGCCGGCCCGGCGGTGTTCTTCATGGCGAGAAAGGCGACGCGCAACGTGGGCGTCGCCACTTCCCCGGAAAATGCCCGGTTTTCGACGATTCCCAGGGGCAGCAGTGCAAACACCATGACGGCCAGCCAGCGTTGGCGATGCAAAAATATCCCAGGCAACCACGCCGTAATTTTTTTACGTTTTATCAGGACTTCCTCCGGATGATCGGATTGTCGAAAAGATCCTTTTTCCGTCAAGGTATCTCTGTTCTCAGATTAGACCTCCCTTGGCACGACATGGAAGGGAGTCTTTGGGAATAGGTACAGACTGGGATAGCCTACGCAGGTGGGATCCTCCTGTCTCGCAGGGAGAAAAGAACATGTCAAAAAAATCACCGCGCAAACAGACGGCTTTGATTAATGCCGTTGTGCGTGCTGCTGCAAAGAAAAAATGCGGCGGAAAAGACGCCTCTCTTGCGAGGTTTATTCGTCTCTATTATGGGGACGTTTTGTTGGCGGATATGGCCGCTTGTTCGACAGGCGCCCTTGCTTGTGCGGCGCTTTCAGTTTGGAGCCTCGGGCAACTTCGTGCGTCTGGAAAGATCGGCATCCGGATTTTCAACCCCAGTGTGAAGCAGGATGGCTGGGAATCTTCCCATACTGTCATCGAAATCATAAACAACGATATGCCGTTTCTTGTGGATTCCGTGACGGCGGAGCTGAACCGGAATGGCTTAACCGTTCATCATATTGTTCACCCCGTTTTTGACGTTCTGCGTACGCCGGGCGGGAAACTCTCTCGTATTGACGGCCTTAAGGATGGTGGTGACAAGGCGTGCCGCGAATCGTTCATGCATATCGAGGTCGATCAGCAAATGAACCCGGATTTCATAAGCACCCTCCAGGCGGGCTTGGAGAGTGTTTTGGAAGACGTGCGGCTTGCCGTTCAGGACTGGGCACCATTGCGGAGCCAGATGCACGCAATCATTAGCGAAACCGATAAAACGCCGCCGCCGCTTCCGATGGAGGCGGTCGCCGAAGACGTGGCCTTCTTCCGGTGGCTTCTTGACGACCATTTTACCTTTCTTGGCTATCGCGAATACCATTTGGAGAAAAAGGGCAACAAGGCGTATCTGAAACCGGTGGCAAAATCCGGGCTTGGCATTTTACGAAAACCGTCACCGAAATTTATTGCCGGAAGTAAGTCGCCTGCGCCGTTGAAAACGGCAAGCGTGGACCGCAAAGACAGCCTGTTGATTGTTACGAAGACGACGGCGCTTTCCACGGTCCATCGGCTTGCGCATATGGAATATATTGGCATCCGCATTTTTGATGCGAATGGCAATGTGACGGGGGAAAGGCGCTTTCTTGGGCTTTACACCTCGACCGCCTATAGCCGCAGCCCTAGGGAAATCCCTATTCTTCGCCACAAAGTCGCAGCCACCCTTGCGCGCGCCGGGTTTCTTCCAGCAAGCCATAGTGGCAAGGCGTTGCTCCATATTCTGGAGAATTTTCCACGCGACGAGCTGTTTCAGATATCGGAAGCTGATC
This sequence comes from Rhodospirillaceae bacterium, assembly GCA_002746255.1. Taxonomy (NCBI): domain Bacteria; kingdom Pseudomonadati; phylum Pseudomonadota; class Alphaproteobacteria; order Rhodospirillales; family Rhodospirillaceae; species Rhodospirillaceae bacterium. Next base: position 41,855 of record NVWO01000010.1, read on the forward strand.
TTTCCCGTATCAGCATGGGCATTTTGGCGCTTCAGGAACGCAAGCATGTGGCGCTTTTCTGCCGTCACGATCCATTTCAACGGTTTGTTTCCTGCCTTGTTTATCTGCCACGCGATATCTACAACACGGAATTGCGCGAGCGCATCGAGAAGGTTCTCGAAGAATCTTATGGTGGTGAGACAACCGACTACTACACAAAAGTCGGCGATTCGGTACTTGCGCGTCTTCGCTTTCTCATCCGCATAACGCCTGGCAAGGCGCTGAAACTTAGCGATGCCGCGATTGAGAAGCAGTTGATCGTGATCGCCAGGTCCTGGGAGGAGGACCTTCGCGATGCGTTGATCGAAGTAGAAGGGGAATCCCAGGGCTTAAGCCTGCTTCGGAAATATGGGAAGGGCTTTCCGCCCTCCTATCGTGAGCATTTTGATGCGTGCGCAGCAATCGACGACATCGAAAAAATTTCAGACGTTCTTGAAAACAAGGAAATTGCTCTGAGCCTTTACCGAAAGGAAGGCTCCGCAAGCAACGCGCTCCGGTTCAAGATTTACAATTATGGCAAGCCCGTGCCGCTTTCGGATGCGCTGCCCATGCTTGAAAATATGGGACTTCGCGTGATTGGCGAAGTGCCGTTCGAAATTTCACCAAAGGGAGGCGCGCCCGTTTTCATCCATGATTTTCACATGGTAACGGAGGGTGGGATCGACATTCCACTCGATGACATCAAGGAAAATTTTGAAGAAGCCTTTCTGGACGTCTGGAAAGGCCGCGTTGAGGATGACGTCTTCAATCGCCTGGTCCTGATTGCCGGGCTGACGTCGCGGGAGGTCGTCGTTTTACGTGCCTTTCGGAAATTTCTTCGTCAGATTGGCGTTCCGTTCAGCCTCGCTTATATGGGGGAAACCCTGGCAGGCAATGCGTCCATTGCGCGGCTGATTATGGATTTGTTTGCGGCGCGATTCGACCCTCGAAACCGGCATCGTGCGGAAGTGCGCGTCGTGAAGCTGCGCAACGCGATTGAGGCGGCATTGGAGAAAGTTCCGAACCTGGATCAGGACCGAATCCTTCGCCGGTTTTACAATCTTGTCGAATCGACCCTGCGGACGAATTATTTTCAGCAAGACGGGGAAGGGCAGCCAAAACCTTACCTTTCCTTCAAATTTGCCAGCCGTCTCATCAAGAGGTTGCCGCTGCCGCGGCCCATGTTCGAAATTTTCGTCTATTCACCACGCATGGAGGGCGTTCACCTGCGGGGGGGGCGCATCGCCCGTGGTGGCATTCGCTGGTCAGACCGGCGTGAGGATTTTCGAACCGAGATTTTGGGTCTGATGAAAGCTCAGATGGTGAAGAACGCGGTTATCGTGCCGGTTGGTGCGAAGGGGGGCTTTGTTGTCAAGCGCCCGCCGGCGGAGGGTGGGCGCGAGGCGTTGATGGCCGAAGTCATCGCCTGTTATCAAATGCTCATTCGCGGCATGCTGGACCTTACGGACAATCTTGATGGCAACCAGGCCGTCCAGCCGCTGGATACGATCTGCAAGGATGAGGCCGACCCCTATCTTGTGGTCGCCGCTGACAAGGGAACGGCCACGTTTTCGGATATCGCGAACGCTATTTCGAAAGATTATGGTTTCTGGCTTGGGGATGCCTTCGCGTCGGGCGGGTCCCAGGGGTACGATCATAAGAAGATGGGCATTACTGCACGTGGCGCGTGGGAATCCGTCAAGCGTCACTTCCGGGAACTCGGTGTCGATATTCAAAAAACGGATTTTACCGTTTTGGGTGTGGGCGACATGTCCGGCGATGTGTTTGGCAATGGCATGCTGCTTTCCCGGCACATCTGTCTTCTCGCCGCGTTTAACCATCAACACATCTTTATTGATCCAGACCCGGATCCGGCTACGAGCTTTCTGGAACGCAAGCGGCTTTTCAAAATGCCACGTTCCAGCTGGACGGATTACAACGCAAAACTAATCTCGAAGGGGGGTGGGATCTTTGATCGCGCAGCAAAATCGGTCAAGCTTTCCCCGGAAATTCAAAAGCGGTTCGCGATTCCCTCGGTACGCATTACGCCGAACGATCTTATGCGCTATCTTTTGCGCGCAGAGGCTGATTTGCTTTGGCTTGGTGGTATCGGCACCTATGTAAAGGCGTCCAGTGAAAGCAGCCTTGATGCCGGCGATCGGGCAAATGACGCGATTCGTGTGGATGCGACGGAACTGCGTTGCAAGGTTATTGGTGAAGGCGCGAATCTTGGCATCACGCAATTTGGGCGAGTCGAATATGCCCTGGAGGGCGGGCATCTTAATGCGGATTCGGTCGATAATTCCGCTGGCGTGAATTGCTCCGACCACGAGGTAAACATCAAGATTCTTCTGAACGAGGTGGTCGCGTCCGGAAAACTGACGGAACAAAAGCGAAATGCCCTTTTGGTGCGGATGACGAAGGACGTTTCGAATTTGGTTCTTCGGGACAATTATTTGCACACCCAAGCCATCACCTATGTTGCTTCGCGCGCGTCGGACTTTCTTGACGGTCAGGCGGCGTTGATTCGAACGTTGGAGGACAAAGGCCTGCTGGATCGAGAGATCGAGTTTCTGCCAAGCGATGCCGTTATCGAAGAGCGGCTTATGGCGCGGCAGGGGCTGACACGTCCGGAAATTTCCGTTCTTATTTCCTATGTGAAGAATTGGCTGTACAGCGCACTTCTCGAGTCGGACATACCAGACGATCCCTTCCTTGCCGCCGATTTCACTCGCTATTTCCCGGCGCCGCTTTGTGCTGGTTTTGCACGACAGATCGCAAACCATCGGTTGCGCCGCGAGATTATCGCCACGCAGGTTGCAAATGGCCTCATAAGCCGCATGGGCGGCGCCATGGTTGCGCAATTAGCTGAAAACACCGGCATGCCGCTGGAAAACATTGCGTACGCCTATCTGGTTGTGCGCGAAGCCTTTGGCCTTTCTGATTTGTGGGAGGGCGTTGAGACGCTTGATAACAAGGTTGCAGTGTGCACACAGACGGAAATGTTCGGTGATATTGGTCGGCTGGTTGAGCAGGCGACGTTCTGGTTCCTCCGAAATGGCGATCGGTCTCTGGCAATTGCGGCCCATCTGAAAAAATTTAGCGCTGGCGTTAGTGAATTTACGACATCGCTTGGAAAGATTTTGCCGGAGGCACAGCGCAACGAGGTCAAGAAACGCGAGGCGCGTTATGTATCGGCGGGGGTTCCGAGAAAACTGGCGGCGGCAGTGGCCAGCATGGATTATTTGGCTCCGGCCTTCGATGTGGTTGTGGAGGCGCAGAGTTCCAGTCATAGCGTCGAGGAGATTGGCACGCTTTATTTCAAGGTTGGTGTTGTTTTCGGCCTTGATTGGCTACGTGTCGAGGGGCGACAGATTTTGCCGGAAAGCCATTGGCAGAAGACGGCCATTGAGGCGATCTTGGACGATCTATCCGGGCAACAGGCGGCGCTTACATGTCGGATTGTTCGGGCAGCGAAGGGTGCGGCGCGCCTTGATGGCATTCTCGATTCATGGATTTTGGCTAACAAGATCGCTGTTGAACGAACGCGCCAGATGTTAAATGAAATTCACTCGGCAAGTGCGCTGCACAGCTTTGACCTTGCGATGCTGACGGTCGCCAATCGCCAGATGCGCTCTCTCATTCAGGCATAAGCCGGCCCCCGCCATCGCTACGTGGGTCTGCGCTTAGTGGCGGAAGTGGCGCATGCCCGTGAACACCATGGCCAGCCCCTGTTCGTCGGCTGCCGCAATCACTTCTTTGTCACGGATGGAGCCCCCAGGCTGGATGACGGCGGTGGCGCCTGCTTCGGCTGCCGCCAGCAGGCCGTCCGCAAAGGGGAAAAAGGCGTCGGATGCCACGACGGAGCCTTGTGCCAGACTTTCTTTCATCCCGGCTATCCGTGCGGCCTCGGACGCCTTGTGGGCGGCGATGCGCGATGAATCGATGCGGCTCATCTGGCCTGCGCCGATGCCAACGGTCGCCAGATCCTTCGTATAGACAATGGCATTGGATTTGACATGCTTGGCGATCGTAAAGGCGAAAAGAAGGTCGGCAAGTTCCTTTTCCGTCGGTTGGCGTTTTGTCACCACCGTGATGTCCTTCTCGTCAATTTGGCCATTGTCGCGGCCTTGAAGCAAAAAGCCGTTTGCAAGATCACGAAACGCAAAGCCTGCTTCGGTTGGGTCCGGCATGTCCGTGGTGAGAAGAACGCGCAGGTTTTTTTTTGCCTTTAGGATTTCGCGGGCTTCTTCGTCTATGTCCGGTGCGATGACGACTTCCATGAAGAGTTTTACGATTTCCTCGGCCGTTGCCGCATCCAGAGTGCGGTTGGTGGCGATGATGCCGCCAAAGGCGCTCACGGGATCGCAGCGCAGCGCCAGGTCCCAGGCCGTTTTAAGGTTTTCGGCCGTGGCAACGCCGCAGGGGTTCGCGTGTTTGATGATGGCGATGGCGGGGACGTTGAATTCGGCGACAAGCTCGAAGGCGGCATCCGTGTCGTTCAGATTGTTGTAGCTGAGTTCCTTGCCTTGAATCTGTTTTGCCGTTGCGACGCCGGGTCGTGGGGCACCATTGACATAAAAGGCGGCTTGCTGATGTGGGTTTTCGCCATAACGGAGCGTCTGGCGCAGCTCGCCCGAGAAAGTGACCCGTCGAGGGAAATCTTCAGACAGCACGTTCCCGAACCAGTTGCCGATGGCGGAATCATAGGCGGCGGTTCGCTGATAGGCGGTCGCGGCCAGGCGGCGGCGCAGCGCCAGCGTTGTGGCGCCTTTCGTCTCCGTCATTTCTGCCATGACCGCCGCATAATCCACCGCGTCGGTGATGACGGTGACGAAGGCATGATTTTTCGATGCCGCGCGAAGCAGCGCCGGTCCGCCGATGTCGATGTTTTCAATGCAGTCGTCAAAGGAAGCGTCCTTCGCAATCGTCTCCTCAAACGGGTAGAGATTGACGACCAAAAGGTCGATTGGTGCGATGCCGTGTTTTTTCATCGCGGCGATGTGGGCAGGATCGTCGCGGCGTCCAAGAAGCCCGCCATGAATAAGCGGATGCAGGGTCTTCACCCGGCCATCAAGAATTTCCGGGAAACCGGTGTGATCCGAAACCTCGGTAACCGGAATGCCCGCGTCCCGTAATTTTTTCGCCGAGCCGCCGGTGGAGAGGATTTCGACGCCAAAATCGTTAAGAAAACGTCCGAATTCTTCCAGTCCGCTCTTGTCGGAAACGGAAATCAGTGCCCGACGGATGGGGGTAAGGCGGGGATCAGGCATGGTATATTCTACTCCGATGCGGTTGGGCTTGGGTGGCTGTGGGAGGCGAGTGTGCCTGAGCGGATTTCTGGCGGCAACCACTCAGGATGCGGATTCGCGCGTAACGGCGTTTAAGGCCGGTTCCGGCAAGGGCTTTTGTTCCTTGAACTCTGGAACGAGCTTGTTGAGGAACGCCTTTACGTCGTCCGATTTTCGGGCCTGGCAGAGCCCGGCAAGTTCGTTGAAGGCACGGCCAAGAATTTCGTGATCCGCCGTTCGCGGTGCGGCAAGCAGGATGCCTTTGCAGGGCGTTTCCACGAGCTTTTCTGAGGCGTGGAAAAGTTCTTCATGCAGTTTCTCACCCGGTCGAAGGCCGGTAAATTCGATGGCAATATCCTTTTCCGGCTGCAGGCCGGCCAGGCGAATCATCTGTTTGGCCAGATCCAGGATGAAAATCGGCTTGCCCATATCAAGGACGAAAATGCCACCATGTTTTTCGCCCTTTGTGCCCAGGACAGACGCCTGCAGTACCAATGCGACCGCTTCGCGAACGGTCATGAAATAGCGGCTTATTTCAGGGTGGGTAACGGTTAGCGGGCCTCCCCGGCGCAGCTGGTTCTGGAAGAGCGGAACAACGGAACCGGTGGAGCCCAGCACGTTGCCAAAACGAACGGTCACAAAGCGCGTGCCATTGCCACAATTTGCGGCGGCAAGATCGAGGGACTGGCAGTAACTTTCTGCCAGTCGTTTCGTTGCGCCCATGACATTTGTCGGGTTTACCGCCTTATCGGTGGAAATCATGACCATCGCGGTAACCCCTGCCTTTTGGCAGGCATCGGCAACGTTGCGGGTGCCGATGGCGTTTGTCAGCACACCTTCGACCGGGTTTTCTTCCACCATGGGAACGTGTTTCAGGGCCGCGGCGTGAAAAACAAGATCCGGGGTCTCGCGGGCAAGGACGCTCGCCAGACGGCTGGAATCGCGCACGTCGCCAAGGCGCGCGCTTCGTGAAATCTTGCCATGGCGCTCCGCAAGCTGCCCATCGATCTGGTAGAGGTTGAACTCACAATTGTCGAACAGGGTTAAATGCGTCGGCGCGTAATCGGAAATCTGACGGACAAGCTCGGAACCGATGGTGCCGCCGGCCCCGGTAATCAGGATGCGCCGGCCAGCGATCATCTTGCGCATGGCATCCTGATCCAGAACGGTTTGCGGACGGCCCAGCAAATCGTCGATTGCGATGGGGCGGATATCAAGGCTTTTGGCGTCGCTCCGCTGGAAATCCGTCAGTCTTGGAAGCCTCGAAAGGGGCATGCCAAGGCCATCGGCGATGTTGAGAATCTCGCTGATTCTCGCGCCATCAAGGTTTTGTCGTGTAAGGATCAGGCGCTGCGGTCGTTCTCCCCGGCGTGTCAGCCGTTCGACAGTCTCGGGCAAATTTTCCGGTGTGCCTAGAATGGGGACGCCGCGAATGTTTCGCCCGACCCGGGTTCCCTTCTCATCGACAATGCCGACGACGCGATAGGCGGCACCCGCTTCGTGGTCGGTCGCGCGGATAAACATTTCCGTTCCCTCGCCGGTTCCAACAAGAAGAACAGGCACGCGACGGTAACCATCTCGTTCCAGAAAACGATCAAAACGCCGATCCTTGATCAGGCGGTAGAGAAAGCGGGGCCCTCCAAGAAGAGCCATGAGCACGAACCAGTTGATTAGAAGAATCGACCGCGGCAAGGCATCAAGGCGTGTGAGCATGAACATGAGCGGCGTGAAAATCAGGATCACAAGCGTGACGGCGCGCGTAATTGCAACGAGATCGTCAAGCGATGCATAGCGCCAGATTCCGCGGTAGAGCCGCATCGACAAAAACACGCCTGCGGAAACGACAGTGAAGATCGCCATTCCCTCAAGCAGAAATTCCCGTGCGTAGCTAAACGCGCCATCGCCGAGCCGCAAATAGAGCGAAATCAGGAATGATGCCGCCGCCATGAAGGTGTCATGGGCGAAGGCGATCCAGGGATGTCCAATGCGTCGGAAAAAATCAGCCATGTTTCTCAATCTATGACAGATGGCTAGGGAAAGCATACTGGTGGGTGCGGTGTCGCACCCGGGAGATTGTCTTTATTATTCGGATTTTCTCTGGTTTTGATACCAGGCGACGGTTTTTTGCAGGCCGTCGTCGAGGGAATGCGGTGGGTACCAGTTAAGAATGTCGTGAATATGGCGGCCATCCAGGGTAAGGGAGCCCAGCAGGCGGCGCGTCATGCCGCCTTTTCCGATCAGCCAAAGCATGGCCTCCAGCAGTGCCGGGGGGATCGGTGCCATGACGATTCGCTTCTTCATTTTTTTGGCGATTGCTCTGGCCAGATCGGGTGTTGAGACATCCTCACCATCGCTAACCAGGAAAGTTTCTCCTGGCGCTTTCGGATGGGTAAGGCAGCGGCCTATGGCGCTTGCAAGATTGTCGGTGCCAATCAGGCTGCGGCGGTTAAAAATATTGCCGAATGGAAGGGGCAGGCCAAGTTCGCAGAGGCGAAGCAATTGACGAAAATTTCCTTTCACGCCGGGTCCGTAAACCAGAGGTGGGCGAAGGATAACAAGCTCGACGCCTGTGTTGTGTGTGATTTTGCGCAGGGCTTCTTCCGCCTCTAATTTTGAAACGCCATAAGGGTCTTCCGGCAGAGGAACGTCCTGTTCCCGATATGGCTGTGGGCCTTTCCCGTGGACCTTAACGCTGCTTAGGAAAACAAAGCGCCGGACTCTGGCCGCAACGGCCTGTTCGGCCAGGCGCTTTGTGCCTTCGACGTTCACCCTTCGGTGCGCGGCCAATGGGTCTGGGGCAGGGTCGCGCAGCATGTGGACGCGCGCGGCGAGGTGTACGACCGCGTCGGCTCCCTTCAACAGGGCTGTCCAGGACGTTTCCGGGCCGATGTCCGTGATTTTCTGAACCGAGATCGCTGGGTCCGGGGCCGATGGGTTAAGGGATTGCGGGCGGCGCATGGCCGCAACAACTTGATGCCCGTCCAGGGCGAGAGCCGGGCAAAGCACATGCCCGATCATTCCGTTTGCGCCGGTTACCAAAACGCGCATCAGTTTTTTTCCCGAAAGGGATTTTGGAGAATTCCAAGCACCATTGCGACCAGCAGAATGGCGACGATGAGGGAAAACCACGGTCGGCCGGTGGAAGCCAGAACGGCAAGCCCGAGAAGTCCGACATTCGTCGCCAGGACAATTCGCACGACGCCAACGTGACCAAGTCCCCGGCGGCTTGCCAATTGATAAAAGTGGCTGGCATGGGCTTCCCAGATGCGCTTGCCTGAGAACAGGCGGCGGATCAGGGTCAGGGTCGAATCCGCGAGATAGTAGAGCGGCAGAATCAGGGCGGCGGCCCAGTGGCCTGCGGTGGCTAGAGAAAGCAGCAGCCAGCCAAGCAGGAAGCCAAGCGGGATGCTGCCGACATCGCCGAGAAAAATCTTCGCCGGGGGCCAATTCCACGCCAGGAAGCCAAGCGCCACCGCAGCGATGGTGATCCCTAGATAACAAAGATCCGGCGACAGGCTGCCAAGCAGGGCCACCAGCGCCACGCCAAACCCCAGACTTGCAGTTTCCACGCCGGCGATGCCGTCGATGCCGTCCATAAAATTAAAGAGATTTAAAAACCAGACCCATAGAAGCCCGGTGGCAATCCGGTCGAGAAGCGGGGGCAAGATTCCCTGAAAGGTTTCGGCGTTGCTCGGCAGGCTGAAAAGCACGGCGGCAACGGCGATGGCCTGACACAACAGGCGGGGGATGGGGGGCAGCCCGCGAAGGTCATCGACCCAGGAAATCACCGCCAAAAAGCCGGCAGCGCCAAGTAGAACCCATCGTTCAAGCGTTACGCCGGGATCGGATGGAAAAAAAGTGAAAAGGATTCCCCAAATCGGCAGCAGGGCCAGCATGACGCCAAGGCCACCGCCGCGCGGGGTGGGCAGGACATGGCTGCTGCGCGGATTCGGGTGGTCGAGAATGGCATGGCGACGCAGCAGCCGGTGGGCAAGGCCCGTGCTGGCCCAGGAGGCCAGCACGGCGGCGCCTCCTGCCAGGAGGTATAAAATCCATTCCATGCTACGGGTTATAGCTCGCCCGCCGGGCCTTCTGCAAAAGCAAGTTCGGTGGCGGTGAAAGCTTGAGTTTTCCTAGGGTGCCGATTTTGGCGAGGGGGTGGCATCCCCTTCCCCGGCAATGCCCAGAAGAATGGCGGCAACAAAGAAAAGCGTCGTAATCCACCATGCCTGCCAGATGCCGTAGCTGAGGGAGGCGGCAACAATGCCTGTAACCATGGCACCATTGAAAACAGCATTTGAATAGCGCGCCATTCGCCGTCGCAAGACCATCACAAACAGCCAGACCATGAAGAGGCCGCAGATAACAGCGCCAACCAACCCGGTTTCCAGCCACCATTGCATGGCGGCGTTATGTGGGTGCAGGGGCAGAATATCACTACCTTCACCGACGTTCTGGATAAGTCGCGTACGGTCAGGGATGTTTCGCGATGTGTCGAGACCCCATCCCAGAAGGGGCCTTTCCTCGACGCGCTCGGCGACGAAACGCCAGATATATATTCGATGGATGGCCGAGGTTGGAAGATTGGGCATCGTTACCCATATTTTCTTGGGATCCGGCAGCAGTGGTGGAAGCCACGGCGCCAGGGCCGTCCCCGCCATGGTGAGACAAATGAGCGCGATGGCGATCCGCTTTGGAAAACGCAGGGATGGAAGGAAAACAAGCATTCCAAGTAGAAGGGCAAGCAGCGACGCGGCGTTTTCAAGCTGCGCGAGAACCACAAGGGACAAGACGAAAATCGCTGCCGCAATCCGGAACCGATGCCTTGGGTCGATCCACAGCAGGACCGGCCAGACAAGCAGCGCAAACACCGTGGTCCAGCGATTGAAAATTGTGTTGTCTGGGGTGCCGATCCCCCAGGATGAACTATATAGATGATAGGTGGCGAGATCCGTCACGACCTCGATGGCGATGAACAGGGTAGCAATCCCCATGCCGGCCAGCAGGGCAGGGCCAAGGAGGCTGCGTTCATGAGGCTTGAGATCGCGGGCCCCGGCCAGCAGTACCATCCCGCAGGCACCCAGACTGATAAGGTCGAACGCCTGGCTGAGGCTTCTTTCCGGCGCGACGGACCAAAAAGCGGTGACAACCCCCCAGAGGGCGATTGCGCCGAAAAAAGCCGCGCCAATCCATGAGATTTTCAAACGCCTGGCGTTCGGACGGAACGAAAGGCCGAGAATTGCCAAGGCCATTAAAATCAGAAGCGGCGTCAAGAAGCCGGATAGATAGACGGCAAGGGTTGGAAGCAAAAAGGCCGAAATTGCCAACAGATGTCCGTTGTGCAGATCCTGCAGTTTCATGACAACCGCGCCCCTCGGGAAGGGTGAAGAAAGAAATAATCGCGCCACGGCTCGTCTATGACGGCATCGACGCGTTGCGGCTTCCCGTCTTTCAGGCAATAGGCTTCATAGCCGCGTGACAGGAAAAAATCAAAAACCGCTTCCTTCGATGCGTTGAAATTTTTTTCAAGGGCGTGGGGATGGATTTCGATGAGGGCATTTGGAAGGTCGCGGTCAATTATTTTTTTACCTCCGTTCAGAACCTTGTATTCCGCACCTTCGACGTCGCACCGTAGAAAATCGATTTTTTCGATTCCGTTGCGTTCGCAAAAGGAGTCGAGGGTGATCGCTTGCGTGGATTCCGCTATCATGTCTTTTGCCTGAACGCCAGGAAAGGACGTGGTGTTTTCTTCGTTCCCGTCCTCGGTCACGTGGCCAAAAGAATGTCCAAGACGACCGCTTGTCTTCACCGGCACGACGAGCTTGACCTCACCCGGGCAATCCATGACGGCAACGTGAAAGCAGCTTACATTTCCAAGCCGATGAAAGGCGAGCACGCGCCTTAAAATTTCAAAGCTGTAGCTTGAGGGTTCGAAACAGTAGACATGCCCGCGCTCTGCCAGGCGGGCCATGATCAGGCTATGCCTGCCATCGCTGGCACCGACATGGAGGCAGATATCCTCTGACCGGATCATGTCCTTTAAAAAGGCGACTTCGGGTTCGAATTTATACTGGCGAAGATTTCTGGAAATCACGCGGGCTGTTGCCATCCATGACCGCATGCGCGTGCCAAGCTTTGTCTGGATGGTGCTGTTTGACGACAAGGGACGGCCTCGCATCAGGCTGCGCGCGCAGGAATGCGCTTGAACGTCCACTTCACCCGGACGGCATTGCTTTCCAGGGGGGCGCTGACGACGATCTGTTCGCTGTGATGCATTTCACGCGCGTCGCCGAGATAGACATTTTTTTCGAGATTTATCACGCCGCCAACTGCCTGAAATTTCCAGCCACCACCTTTGGGAAGGCGCAGGAGAACGGTAACGCCATCCCGTGCCAGTGAAGCGGAAACATTTGGGTGCAAGAGAAAGCGGATGTCAAATTTTGATCCCTTTTCTCCTTCCAGACAATCTTCGCCGCGAAAATCCTCTCCATTCGCCGAGAGGTAAAGCCGCCGATGGTGTGTGCGGCCAAAGAGCGCCTGATAGCCGTCATGGCTTGTTTCAATCCAGATGTTGCCATCTTTTTCATCCCGGCAACAGGTTGCGCGGTGGGGCCGCCGTCCGATTCTGCCATCGGAGAGAATCTCGGATGAATTTTTATCGTCGATCGTTACGGTCGAATGGGCAGCGGTTGAACGGATGGGGTCACGCCAGGCATCTTTATTTCCAACATAGGCGCCGCCATTTACGACGAGGCGCTCCTTGCCGCAGCTCATCTCGAAGGAAAGGGTTCCAGCGTGGGTTTGCTGGGTTCCGGGCGGGGCCGGCTCTGGCACGCCGACGTCGAAGAGAAGAAGCGTGCGCCCGGCAACCAGGCGTTCGAAACCGGCATAAGGCGTGCTTTCCGGGGGGCTGCCCTGGGCGTCGGCACGCCCCAGCACCATGTCGATCAACCAGCTTTCGCCTTCGCAAGTGCCATTGAACAGCGCCAGCCCGCCATCGCCGTGGCGAAAGAAACGCAACATGACGCCCATGCGGTCCGTTGCCGATTGCAATATGTCAGGTACCTCGCGATGGGTAGCCATGAGAAGGGCGCGGATCTCCGCAAGGTCGCGAAGGACCGCAAGCTGGACCTCGGGGCTTCGAAGAATGTGCCCGCCATCTGGATAGATCTGTCTGGGCAGCTCTTTTTCAAGAAGCTGCAGGCCGTTTTGAAGGGCAAATTCGTGTTTTGCCGAAACCGCTCCGGCGTAGATCAGCCCTTTTGCAACGGCGAAGAGGGAGGGTCCCTGCAGGTGCCCGGGAGCTACGCGGTGGAGATGCCGTGCCTGGCGCGCAAAGGAAGTCAGAAAAATTGCACGAAAGCTGTCGGGTGCGCCGGCGCAGAGAAAATCACCATGCCCTGCCCAGGCGGCCATGCGTGTGCCAAGCACGTCCGCCCGCCAGCTGGTTGGATGCCAGAAACGGTTGTGCGCGATCCAGTCGAGGACGAGGTCGCGTGCCCTGCGGCGTGCGGTGTCAGTGCCGATCGTGCGCAGGTCGCGAAGCCAGGCAAAGCCATGAAGTTCGGCCAGCCAGCGTGTGTCCACATCATCCCTGTTCCAGAGATTGGTTTTGGCCCGGATCGTGGTGCCCAGGAAGGGGAAGGTGTTTTGCAGGATGGCTTCACCGCGTTCCCGGTCGCCTGGCCATGGGTCTGGCGGAATCCCGTTTAGTCGCCTTGGTGTTCTGCCTGTCAGAAAAATAAAATAGAGGGGGTTCCCGTAAAGAAGGCGGTCAACGCTGCCCAGAATTCTTTGGAGGAAACGATGGAACGTGCCGTTGAAAACCGGCTTCCCCGAACCCGTGTGCGTATAGCGTGCCGTCCGCTCAATGGTGGTTTCTTCAAATCCGTCTGGAGGCGACATCGGACCCATTCCGCAGGAGCTGAATGTTTGTGGCGTAATGGTCGGGTCCGCCCTTAAAGGTGGCGGTTCCGGCGACGAGAAGATCGGCTCCCGCCGCGATGGCTTCGGCGGCGGTTTCAACATTGATACCGCCATCGACTTCAAGGGCAATATCGCGGCCAATGGCATCGATATTCTCCCGAAGATCACGGATTTTTTTCAATTGCGAGCGAAGGAAGGCCTGTCCGCCGAACCCCGGGTTCACGGCCATGACAAGCACCAGGTCGATTTCCTCAAAGACATTTTCCATGGCTGCGATGGGGGTGCCTGGATTTAAGGCGACGCCGGCTTTCTTGCCAAAGGATTTAATCAGTTGAAGGGTCCGGTGGAGGTGCGGTCCCGATTCGGGGTGGACGGTGATGATGTCGGCACCCGCTTCGGTAAAGGCCGCAATATAGGGATCGGCGGGGCGGATCATCAGGTGGACATCGAAAGGCAAATCCGTATGCGGGCGCAATGCCGCCACGACCGCCGGGCCAATGGTAAGGTTCGGGACAAAATGGCCGTCCATGATGTCGATGTGGATGCAATCGGCCCCCGCCGCGTCGATTGCCCGAATTTCCTCGCCTAATTTTGCGAAATCGGCGGAGAGGATGGATGGGGCGATCCGCGTGGGGTGTTGCATGCCATTTTCCTAACAGCTTCCAGGGGCGCTCGCAAGACGCAGCGGCAAGGTCGGAATGGCCGGGGATGCGAACCGCATGTTACGGCGTTTTGCGGTCTTTTCGAAGGCGGACGGCGTAGAATCCGTCGAGACCGCCCAGCGCTTTGAAATGTGAGGGGAGGGTGCGCAAATCGCCCTGGGGCGTGAGCAATTCGCGTCTGTCTCCAACTTCCCCGGCGGCAATCGGCACACGCGTGAATGGGGCACCCCCCGCCAGCAGGGCGTCGATCTGTTCCACACCTTCTTGCGGTTCAAGGGAACAGACCGCGTAAACGAGAAGGCCGCCGGGTGCGGTCATCGCGGCGGCGGCTTTCAGCAGCCGGGCCTGGAGGGCGCATAATTTTTTAACGTCGGCGGGTGTTTTCTGCCAGGCAATGTCGGGGTGGCGCCGGAGGGTTCCGGTCCCGCTACAGGGCGGGTCGAGAAGGACAAAGGCGGCTGGATTTTCTGGCCGCCAGGTGGTCGCATCTGCTGCGATCGTTTCAAGGTTTAGATGAAGGCGGGAAAAATTTTCGTGAACGCGCACAAGGCGGGAACGTGAACGATCCACGGCAAGAACATGTGCGCCACGGTCGGCGAGTTGGGCCGCCTTGCCACCGGGTGCCGCGCAAAGGTCCAGGACAGTCGCGCCGTGCACATCGCCAAGAAGTTTTGCCGGGATTGCCGCCGCGCCATCCTGCACCCACCAGCTTCCTTCTGCGTAGCCGGCCAGCGCATCTACGCGGCCATGGGTGTACAGCCGGAAGCTTCCCGTCGGCAGGGGTGTCGCGCCAAGCGCTTCGGCCTGGTCCTCCATTCCCTTTCGGAAGCTAAGATCCAGGGGTGCTTCCTGAAGATGGGCGCTGGCGATGGCCCGGCAGGTTGTCTTTCCGTAAGCACGCTCCCAGGATTTCCAAAGCCATGCCGGCGTGTTCAGGCGTGGGGCATCGAGGCTGTCGAGCAAGTCCTTTCCCTCGCGCGTCAGGCGGCGAAGCACGGCGTTTACCAGTCCCTTGTAAGAGGCAAGCGGCGTGGCGTGGAGAAGGGTGACGCTTTGATCGACGGTGGCATGGGGAGGTGTGTCTAGAAAACAAAGCTGCGTGATGCCGATCTGCAACAGGTGTTGCACCGGCCTTGCTTTGTGCGGCAATGGTTTTTCGAGTGCGTGGTCGATCAGGGTGTTGATTTCGCCAAGATGGCGAAGAGTCGTGCCGACAAGGTTGCGAACAAAGGCCCGGTCTCGGGGTTCAAGCGCTGCAATGCCACCATGGCTCGCGAAGCCCTCTTCGAGGGGCGTTTTTCGTGCAAGCACGGCACCAAGAAGTTCAATGGCGCATTGTCGCGAGTTTGGAAAAGTGCTCATGGGCAGGACCGATCATGCTAAGTTACAGGTCGCCATCTTTTTCAGAGCTTTCCCATGACCGCAAGCCCCGATACGTCTTCTTCCAAGACTGGTGCCTCCTCCCAAGGGGAAAAAGAGGCCGTGAAAGATCAGGCGGCGGTCGTTTCCCCGGCGAAGGACGATGTAATTAAGGAAATCGGCGGGCCGAAGGGTCCAGAGCCGACCCGCTATGGCGACTGGGAACGCAATGGCCGCTGCTCGGATTTCTAGGCCGGCAGGGTATAGGCCTTTATTCCCTTATTAAGATTTTAAGCCTAAAGTTCTTGTTTTGTACCTGTTCTTGGTGCATGTTCTCGTGAGAAGTTGTTCGCGTAAGGGTTGTTTTCATGCGCGCGCATGCGTGAAAAACAACCGTAACGTGCGAATGTCCAAGGTGCATTGCATGGCTATAGGCACGACAAATGGGCGCGGCTTTTCGGCGGTTCTTTTTTTTGTTCCTTCTGGCCTTCGGGCTTGGTGGATTCCCGCCTGGGTTTTTTCCGGTGCTGGCGGCGGACGTCCTTCCCGGTCCGCTGGCGGCAGAAGTGTTGCGTGTTCTTGATGGCGATACGATCGCCGTGCGGGTTCGGATATGGCCGGGTCACCAGGTCGAGACGCTTGTTCGCCTTAAGGGCATCGATGCGCCGGAACTAAAGGCGCGTTGCAAGCGTGAACGCGTCCTTGCCCAGGGCGCGCGACGGTTTCTGGAAGCTCATGCGGACGAAGGGCCGATCTGGCTTACGGATATTCATTTGGGGAAATATGCTGGCCGGGTTCTGGCCCGTGTCACGATGGCCACCGGGGCGGATCTCAGTGCCCAGTTGATGGCGGCGGGCTTTGCGCGCGCCTATACGGGAGGCCGCCGCGCATCCTGGTGTGACGGTGCGTCCGATGCGACCGGTGCGACCGGTGTAAAAAACGCGCGCCTGACGCCCTAACGGTTCATTCGGTTGGCAATCAATTCCGTGACGACGCCTGGGTCGGCAAGGGTTGAGGTGTCGCCAAGGTCTTCATAGGCGTTCGCCGCGATCTTGCGAAGAATTCGCCGCATGATTTTCCCCGATCGCGTTTTCGGCAATCCCGGGGCCCACTGGATAAGGTCCGGCGTGGCGATGGGTCCGATTTCCTTGCGAACCCATTGGCCAAGTTCCGCGCGAAGCGCTTCGCTTGGTTCGATATGGGCCATCAGGGTCACGTAGGCGTAGATCGCCTGGCCTTTAATGTGGTGGGGATAGCCGACGACAGCGGCTTCTGAAACCTTCGAATGGGCGACCAGCGCGCTTTCGACCTCGGCCGTGCCCATTCGATGGCCGGAAACGTTGATGACGTCGTCAATCCGTCCGCTGATCCAGTAATAGCCGTCCTCGTCCCGGCGGCAGCCGTCACCGGTGAAATAATGGCCCGGATAGGTCGAAAAATAGGTCGTAACAAAGCGGTCGTGATCGCCATAGAGGGTCCGCATCTGGCCAGGCCAGGAATCGGCGATGCAGAGGCTGCCCTCGCACGCGCCCTCCTGTGGCACGCCTTTGTCATCGACAATCTCAAGCTTGACGCCGAAGAAGGGGACGCTTGCAGAGCCGGGTTTCATGGGTGTGGCACCGGGCAAGGGGGAAATCATGATGCCGCCTGTTTCCGTCTGCCACCAGGTGTCGACAATCGGCACACGTTCCTCGCCGACGACGCGGTAATACCAAAGCCAGGCCTCTGGGTTGATCGGTTCGCCGACCGTGCCAAGAAGGCGAAGCGACTTTCGGCTCGTTTTTTTCACCGGGTCGTCGCCTTCATGCATAAGTGCGCGGATGGCCGTTGGCGCGGTATAGAAAATATTGACCTGATGTTTGTCCACGACTTGCCAGAAGCGCGAGCTGTCCGGATAATTCGGGACGCCTTCGAACATCAGGGTGGTGGCACCATTCGCAAGCGGGCCGTAGAGGATGTAGCTGTGCCCGGTCACCCAGCCGACATCTGCCGTGCACCAGTAAATGTCGCCATCGTGATAATCAAAAACGTATTGATGGGTCATGGCGGTGAAGACAAGGTAGCCGCCGCCGCTGTGCAAGACGCCTTTCGGTTTCCCGGTTGAGCCGGAGGTGTAAAGAATAAAAAGCGGGTCCTCCGCCGACATTTCTTCCGGGACGCAATCGGGTGAGGCGGCTGCCACTGCGTCTTCGTATCGGACGTCGCGGCCTTCGACCCAGTTCACCTTGCCGCCCGTGCGGCAAACCACGAAAACGCTATGGACCTTCGAATCCTTTTTAAGGGCTTCGTCGGTGTTTGCTTTCAAGGGAATGGTTTTGCCGCCACGAACGCCTTCGTCCGCTGTAATCACCACCGTGCTGTCGCAATCATCGATCCGGCTATGGAGTGCACTTGGCGAAAAACCTCCGAAAACGACAGAATGAATGGCCCCAATCCGGGCGCACGCCAACATGGCATAGGCCGCTTCCGGGATCATCGGCATGTAAATGGTGACCCGGTCACCTTTCGTGACGCCGCGGTCCTTTAAGGCATTGGCAAAACGCGAGACCCGTTCGTGAAGTTCGCGATAGGTGATTTTCTCGTCGTCTTTGGGGTTGTCGCCTTCCCAGATAATGGCGATTTGATCCGCGCGTTCCGGCAAATGGCGATCGATGCAGTTTGCGCAGACGTTCAGGGTGCCGTCATAGAACCAGCGAATATGAATGTCGTCGTCGAAAGACGTATCTTTTACCTGTGTGTAGGGCGTGATCCAGTCGAGGCGACGGCCTTGCTCGCCCCAGAATCCTTCCGGGTCCTCGATGGAGCGACAATACATTTCCCGGTAGCCAGGTTCATCCACCCATGCGGATTTTGCAAAGGATTCGGGCACTGGAATGACAAGATGTTCGGACATGCAGACGGCTTCCTTTCCTGATTTTGGACGCGCGTTTCCAGTCAGTCTAGGGAATCGCCGGGTCAAGGCAAGGGCGGCTACGGTTTTGGGGTTTTGTGCGGAATATCAAGATGGATTTTTCCGCCTTCAACGCGAAGCGGAACGCGTTCCAGTGTTTTGTCCAGACATGGGCCGGCGATGCAATGGCCGTCCTCGATCTGGAATTGAGCGCCATGGGTCGCGCATTGAAGATGCGTTTTTTCAAGATTGAAGAAGCGGTCCGGTGTCCAGTCGAGAGGCGTGCCCTGATGAGGGCAACGGTTCCGATAGCCGTATATTTTAGACCCCTGCCGGACGACGAGAACCGCGCGTGGGTGAGATTCGCCTGGTAGGGGAAACCCCCGGGCTTCTCCGTCTGGAATGGCATCAATATGGCAAAGAAACGGACCGGGTTTTTCGCAAGGCGGCATTTTCATGCAGGCGCGTTGGCGAGTGCACAAATCCGTTCCCACGCGGCGGCATCGATGGGCATGACGGAAAGGCGCGACTGGCGAATAAGCGCAAGGTGGGAAAGTTTTGGATCTTGCTTGATTTCGGCCAGAAGAACCGGACGTTTCACGGGCTCGATGGCCTTGACATCGACCATGCCGAAACGCCCGGAGGCATCCGTTGGGTCCGGGTAATATTCTTTGACGATCTCAACAATGCCGACAATCCGCTTTTCTTTTACGGAGTGATAGAAAAAGGCGCGGTCGCCTTTTCGCATCGCCTTTAAGTTGTTGCTCGCCTGATAATTGCGAACGCCATCCCAAGGCTCAACGCCGACTTTTACCTGGTCGTCCCATGACCAGGCTCCAGGTTCTGATTTCAGCAGCCAGTAGTTCATTGTTGGAGGGCTCTTTTCTTTCCGGTCTTGAACGGGGGTTACGCAAAATCCATGTCGCTTGGCAATTCTTCCCCGGGGGGGCGGGAAAGAAGGTCTTCGATGGTTTGGTCAATGTCTGCGCCACGGTGAAGCACGTCGCGAACCGCCATTGCGATCGGCATGTCGATTCCAAGCCGGGCGGCCAGATCGGGAATGGCGCGCGCCGTAAAGACCCCCTCGGTTACGGCTTTCCGTCCGGCCAGGATTTGTTTGAGGGGTGTGCCTTCCCCCAGGGCAACGCCAAGGGAAAGGTTGCGTGACTGGCGGCTGCTACAGGTGAGGGTAAGGTCGCCTAAACCGGAAAGCCCCATAAACGTCTTGGCTTGGGCACCGAGTGCGACGCCAAGGCATGCAATTTCCACAAGCCCTCGTGTGATTAAGGCGGCCCTAGCGTTGTCGCCGAAGCCACGCCCCTCGACAATGCCGCAGGCGATCGCCAGCACATTTTTGACGGCACCGCCGATTTGGGCACCGATAACGTCCTTTGAAAAATAGGGGCGAAACCGGGGGCTGCCGATGGCTTGTTGCAATTTCTGGCCGATCTTTGGGTCTTCACAGGCGAGCGTTACGGCCGTTGGCAGGCCGCGTGCGACTTCTGCTGCGAAGGTAGGCCCGGATAAGATGGCGCACGGCATGTCCGGCAGGGTTTCGGCAAGAATGTCACTCATCAGGGCGCCACTCTTTTCCTCAATCCCTTTTGCACAGATGATGAGCGGCGTTTCCGGCTTTGCGTAAGGGGCAAGCGCTTCGCAGGTCGTGCGCAGATGTTGCGCCGGGGCGGCCAGCAGAAGGATGTCGGCTTTTGCGACGACGCCGAGGTCGCCCGTCGCCTGGATGTCGGCATCAATCTGGATGCCTGGCAGGAAGGTGGGATTTTCGTGCGTGTTCTGGATGGCCGCAACGGTCGAAGGCTCGTGGGCATAGAGCACCGTTTCGCTGCCTGCCCGCCGGACGGCAAGCGCAAGCGCCGTTCCCCAGGCACCGGCTCCAACGACCCCAATTCGCATCATGACGTCAGCCTAGCACAAATGGCGTCTGGGTCGCCCGGGTTCCAGATCATGGGCGGGTCTGCCGGCCGTGACGGGTGGCGGCGTCCGGGTCTAGCGGCCAACGGGGTTTCGGCGTGAAGTCAAAGCGATCCGTCCAGCCCAATTGCAGCCGCTCAATGCCGGCCCATGCGATCATGACGCCATTGTCCGTGCAAAGCTGCGGCGGCGGCACGTGTAATTTCACACCCATCGCGGCGGTCGTTTCGCAAAGCCGGGTCCGCAGATAGGCGTTTGCGGCAACGCCGCCGGCGATGACGAAGGCGTTTCCGCCCGGGTGACGTGTCTGGAAAAGGCGGATGGCATTTTGCGTACGATCCGCCAACACGTCGCCGATGGCAGCCTGAAAGGCGGCGGCAATGTCATTGATGGTCTCCGTCTTTTTTGCGTCCGCGCCAAGCCGCGACACGGTTCGGCGGACCGCTGTTTTCAGGCCGGAAAGGGAAAGATCGCACCCCTCTCGACCGGCCATCGGCCTGGGCAGGGCAAAGCGCTTTGCATCGCCTTCTTTCGCCGCCTTTTCAATTTGCGGACCGCCTGGATAGGGAAGGCCCAGAAGTTTTGCTGTCTTGTCGAAGGCTTCTCCCACTGCATCGTCGATGGTTGTGCCCAATTGGACATAACGTCCAACCCCTTCAACGATGACAAATTGCGAATGGCCGCCGGAAACAAGAAGCAGAAGATATGGAAAATCGACGGCCTCGGTTAAACGCAGGGAAAGCGCATGGCCTTCGAGGTGGTTGATGGCCAGAAAGGGAAGGTCGTGAACGGCGGCGATGGCCTTTGCCGTCATCACGCCGACGAGAAGCCCGCCGACAAGGCCGGGTCCGCCCGTTGCGGCGATGCCGTCAAGGTTGCAAAAATCGAGACCCGCTTTCGCCATCACATCGGCGACAAGGCTGTCCATGTAATCAAGATGGGCGCGCGCCGCAATTTCCGGGACGATGCCGCCATAAGGCTGGTGGTCGGCGATTTGCGAGTGGAGAGACTCCGCCAGAATCTGGCGTTTGTCGTTGACGATTGCGGCGGCGGTTTCGTCGCAACTGCTCTCTAACCCAAGGATACGCATTCCCACTCCACTCCTGGCGGGCGTGGCCCCATGGTGATTTTTAAGGAGGCCAGCCTCTTTGGTCCGTAATAACCACTTTACCTTGCGGCTCGGCAAGCACTACACACAAGGGATGTTTAGGGCACCCATTCGTATCGGCACACGCGGCAGCGCGCTTGCGCGCGCCCAGGCGGCAGAAGTTCGCAAGCGTCTGATCGCGGCCCATGGCACGCTTGCCGCACCCCAGGCGATCGAAATTCGGATCATTCAAACGACCGGCGACAGGATTCTTGACCGTCCCCTTGCCGAAGTGGGCGGCAAAGGGCTTTTTACAAAAGAGATCGAAGAGGCCTTGCTGGCAGACGAAATTGATCTTGCCGTTCATTCGATGAAGGACGTTCCGACATGGTGCCCCGACGGGCTGGCCATTGTGGGTTGCTTGCCACGGGAAGACCCACGGGACGCCTTTCTTTCCTGCCGCTATTCGACCTTCGAAGATTTGCCGCAAGGCGCGACATTGGCGACCTCTTCGCTTCGTCGTCAGGCGCAAGCCTTAAGCCTTCGCCCCGACCTTCGGGTGGTTCCCATACGGGGCAATGTGGGCACCAGGCTCCGTAAATTGGAGGCAGGCGAGGCGGATGCCATGCTTCTTGCCGTGGCTGGGTTGAAGCGCCTTGATCTTGAAGACCGCGTGACGGCGGTGCTGGCACCCGAAGTGTTTTTGCCTGCCGTGGCCCAAGGGGCGATTGGCATTGAATGCCGGGCGGAAGATGGCGGGCTGCGCGAAAGGCTTGATCCAATTTTTGATGCCGGGACGGGTGTTCGCGTGGCGGCCGAACGCGCTGCCCTTGCCGTTCTCGATGGGTCCTGCCAAACGCCGATTGCGGCCTTGGCGGAATTTGAGGACGAAACGACGTTGTTTCTTCGCGTCATGATTGCCCTGCCCGATGGGTCGATGCGCTTTGATGTGGAACGCCGGGGGCCGATCGTAGATGCCGAGAAAATGGGCCGCGACGCAGGTCAGGAACTCCGCGACCGCGCCGGGCCGGAGTTTTTCGCCAAGCTTGGCTAGGAAAAAATGCAAAAAACATACGTGCTTTTGACGCGCCCCAGGCAGGATTCAGAATCGCTTGCGGCTCACCTTCAGGCGCGCGGCAAGGCATGCCGGATCGAGCCGATGCTTGCGATCCGCCAATATGGCGATGTGGCCCTTGCCCTTGAACAGGTGCAGGCGTTTCTTCTGACCAGTGCCAATGGCGCGCGCGCCTTGGCTGATACTACGGCGGAACGCCACCTTCCGGCCTATGTGGTTGGAGACAAGACGGCGGCGGCGGCGTGTGATTTGGGTTTTGAGAACGTCCATAGTGCCGATGGCGATATTCACGCTTTGGCAAGCCTCGTTATCGCAGCGGTGGACCCAAAGGCGGGCGTTCTGCTGCATGCGACGGGCGAAGCCATTGCCGGGGATTTGGCAGGGGTGCTAGTCGACTATGGCTTTGATGTGCGTCGGGTCGCGCTTTACCAAGCCCTGCCGACCGAAAAAATTTCCACCGCCACCGCTGATGCGCTGCGCAATGGCGAGATTACAGACGTTCTTTTTTTCTCTCCCCGGACGGCGGCGGCCTTTGTTAGGCTGGTGAATGACGCGGGGCTGACGTGCGAATGTGCGCAGGTTTCGGCCATTTGTCTCAGTCCTGCGGTGGCCGGGGCGGCTGAGGGCCTTCCCTGGAAAACGCTTCGCGTGGCGGCGCACCCAGATGAGGCGGCGCTGCTTCGTGAACTGGGCCTTGAATAGGGGCTGTGCCGGCAAACGGAAATTTAGAAAATGAGCGAACCCCGATGAACGACCCGAACGTTTCAAGCGCAGAAAAGAAACCGGCCTTCGCGGGAAAGAAGGGCTGGGTTTTCGGGGGTCTGGTTTTGCTGCTGGCCGTGGGCGGGGTCACTGCCTTTTTGTTCTTGCCGGCCTTGCCGGGTGCGGCCTTTCTGAAGGGCCTAGTGTCTTCGGACGCAAGGAATGCAACGGAAAGCCTTTCCAGGCGGCTCACCGTTCTTGAAGAGGCCATCGCGGCGCTGCCGAAGAATTCTGAAAATCCAACGTCGGCTTTAAATGCAATCGCGGTCAATGTCGCCTCTCTCGACGCCAGGCTTGCCGCGCTTGAAAACGGCATTGCGCAAGGTGACGGTGCGGACGTGCTGACACACCTCGTCCCGGAAATTGAAAAACTTCAAAGCGAGTTTGCGGCGCTTTCCGCGCGCATGGCTGAATTGGCGTTTGCGCCCAGGGGGATGGCGGATTTGAGCATGCCCGGTTCGGGAATGCGCCCCTATCTGCGTGCCGTCGAGGATCTTCGCGAAGGGCTTTGGGAATATGGCCCCTTTCGTGATCGCTTGGCGGCGCTTTTGGCGGTGGCAGGGGGCAATCCGGCGGCAGTGAAGGCGCTGGCGCCGATTGCCACTTACGCGGATCAGGGCATCCCAACATTGCCGATGTTGCGCGCGCGGTTCGATGATTTGGCGGCGGCTGTTCTGGCACGTCCCCCGGTAACAACCGGGGCGGGCTGGAAAGAGCGGGTTCTTGCCAATCTGTCCGGCCTTCTGACGATCCGACGGACGGGAGATATAGAAGGCGATGGCCTGGAAGCGGTGCTGGCGCGCGCGGAACAAGCGCTTCATGCTGGCGATCTGGGACGCGCCGTTGGCCTGCTTGAAAAAATTGAAGGCCCGGGTGTGGAGGCCGCCGGTTTGTGGCTTCGCGATGCGAAAGCGCGCCTTGGCGCTGCGGCAGCGGTGCGTCAGCTAAGGCGTCTTGCTTTCTCGAGAGAGGAAAACCCGGCGGAAGGGCCGTAATGATTCGTGCCTTCGCGTTTTTTCTGCTCCTTGCGGGCGTCGCCGTTTTTGCAGCCTGGCTTGTCGAACATCCTGGGACCGTGCGGATCACCTTTGCCGATTACCGGCTGCATGCGTCGATCGGTTTTCTCGGTGTTGCGGTCCTGCTGCTGGTGCTTGCGGCAGTTTTCGCCGACCGTTTGTGGCGCTATCTGATCACCGCCCCGCACCGGATCGCTGTCACCTTTCGGGAAAATCGCCGTCGCCGGGGCTACCGGGCGCTCACCCAGGGGCTGGTGGCGGTGGCGGCGGGTGATGTCGAAAAAGCAGACGAGCTTTCCGGGCGCGCCAAGGGGCTTTTGCACGACCAGCCCCTTGCCATGCTGCTCTCGGCCCAGGTGGCGCAATTGCGTGGCGACGAGGGTGCGGCGGCAGATTATTTCGAAGCGATGCTCCACCATCCCGAGATGGCGTTTTTCGGCCTCCGTGGCCTTTTCACCCAGGCCCTTCGGGAAGGGGACACGGAAAAGGCGCGCAGGCTTGCTAGGCGGGCTTATGCGCTGCATCCGAAAACGCCCTGGGTCGTTGAGGCGCTTTTTGAACGCGAATTGCATGCCGGAAAGCTGGAAGACGCGGAAACCGTTCTTCGCCAGGCCATCCGCCAGGGGGTTCTTCCGGCGGTGGAAGGAAACCGCCGCCGCGCGGTGCTTCTGCTTCGTCAAGGCGCCCTTTTGGAAGGGCAGGGCCAACCCCGCGAGGCCCGGCGTTTTGTGCAGGATGCCTGGAAGCTTGCGCCTGATTTCAGCCCGGTGGCGATTGCTTACGCGCGGCTTGCCGTTGGGGAAGGCGCGCCACGGCGCGCCGAAAAGGCGATTGAAAAAGCCTGGTCGAAGAACCCGCATCCGGACCTTGCCAGGGCCTATCTGGAAATCGATGGGTTGGACGACAGCC
>NVWO01000011.1 GCA_002746255.1 Rhodospirillaceae bacterium
TATTTCCTATTACTACCGCGGCAACCGGGAAGCCGTGGTTTCCATTGGCACCGGTGATTCGCTCGTAGACCGCATGCCCTTTCCTATCAGTTTCACGCCGTCGTCATCGGTAAGCTCGGCAAATAACAGCTTTGCCCCCCTCACCTTAAACAGCGTCGACATTACGGACCGCATCCGTTCCGGAAAAATACGGGGTCTGATTGATCTTCGCGACACGTCCCTTTCACAACTTCAGGCGGAACTTGATTCGCTTGCCACGAATCTTCGCTTTGAGCTCGACAAGGTGCACAATCAGGGCGTCGGACTGCCGCCCCAGAATGCCCTTAGCGGCAGCCGGCCCGTTGCCGGAACGGACCCCTTCAGCGGCACCGGGACCCTTCGGATCGCGATCTTGGATGCCAATGGTGACTTCGCCGATGATGGCTCAGGTGGTGCGGCTGTCTTTGATTTTGATCTAACGACGCTGCCCAGCCCCGCCAATGTGACGGATGTTGTAAATGCAATAAACGCCGCCTTTAATCCGGCCGTCGCCACAGCAAGCGTCAATGCAAACGGTCGGCTTGTCATTCAGGCAACAAACCTGGCAAACGGCGTCGCGATCAATGAAAGCACGAGTGCCATTGCCGTTGGCAATGCGACCGCTGGATTCTCGCATTTTTTCGGACTGAATGACCTGTTTACGACAGGCGCAAATTACGACAGCTATTCAACTTCTCAGCAAAGCTCAAGCACGGCAGCACTTGGCCTAAGCGGCAATCTTGTCTTTTCCGGATATGACACGGTTGGCACGGCACCCTTTACCCGATCGCTCGCCTATGTAGCGGGTGACAGCCTGGATAGCCTTGCCGCTAAAATCAATGGCGATGCGACTCTTTCCGGCTCTGGTGTCAACATCACGGCACGGGTCGTCAAGGAAGGCGGCGCCTACCGGCTACAGATTACCGACGCAAACGGCGACAATTTCTTCCTGTCTGACAGCGGCGGCGGCACCCTTGTTTCCGCAATGGGTATTGAGACGGACCGAACCGGCGAATCCAGTATTCTTTCCGTTCGCAGCAACATTGCCAGCAACCCGGCACAGATTTCGCGCGGTAGCCTGAGTCTCGCTGGCGCCCCGGCGCTTGGCGATGCCGGCGTTGCAATCGGCGACAACACCATCGCGCAAGGGCTGGCCAACCGCTTCTCCGATAAGCTGTCTTTCGTGCCAGCAGGCGGATTGCCGCCACTCGGCAACACGCTATCGGAATACGCGACATCCATCCTTTCATTGAATGCCACGGAAGCGAATAACGTCGCGTCGAATCTTCAATTTAGACAGAACCTTGTCAGCGAACTGTCTTTTCAGGCGACGTCGATCAGCGGCGTCAACCTCGACGAGGAACTGGCCCGAATGGTTCTTATTCAAAATTCCTACAATGCGTCGGCGAAGATGATTTCGACGATTTCCGAGATGCTTGAAACTCTAGTCAATCTGATTCGTTAGGAGAGACGTATGATTTCATCAACGGTTTCCAACCTTGCCCAGGAAACAAAGCTTCTCGGTCGAATCTTCGATACGCAGAAGCAGATTCTGGATACCCAGAACCAGATTTCAACGCAAAAAGTCGCCGTGCGTTATTCAGAGATTGCGTCCGAATCGGACCGACTGGTCAATTTAAAAACATCCCAGGAACGCATTGATCGCTTCTCCCAGAACAATCAGCAGGTTATCCAGCGTCTACGAACAATGGAATTGCATACGTCGCAAATTTTTGATATCGCGTCGGACTTTCGCATCCTTTTAATCAGCGCGCTGAACACCGATGAGAATGCCTCCAACATCGCCGTCAATGCCGAGGCGACAAACCGCCTGGAAATGATGTCGGGACTCCTGAACGTCGATATGGAAGGGCGCTACCTGTTCTCTGGCATGCAAACAGGCACGCCGCCGGTCGATTTGAACGATCCGAATTTTCTAACGCCGCCAATCGGCTACCCATCGTCGGCAGATATAAATTACTACCAGGGGGACAGCGCAATCCTGACCGCCCATGCCGACGACAACCTGGATGTTTCTTACGGCGTTCGGGCAGATGCACCGGGATTTGAAAAACTGATCCGCGCACTGCACATCGCCCAAACCACCACCACCTCGCCACTGGACCGAGCACGGCTGGAAGAGGCCTTACGGCTTTCCGAGGAAGCCGTAAATGAAATTCCAGATATTCGGACAGGCATTGGTGGCTCTATCAAGACCCTGGATCTGGCAAATAAAATTCATATCGACGCGCTTCTCCAGACTCAGGAAAGCGTCAACGGCATCGAGAACGTGGATATTGCCGCCGCAATAACAAAACTCTCGAACGACCAGCTCCATCTCGAAGCGTCCTTCATGGTGCTGGCGAGGCTGTCATCTCTATCCCTGATTAATTTCCTGCGTTAACACAAGCAGAGGGTACTTCCATGATGTTACAAACCGAACATTCGACCGAAACGTTGCTGCCGGAAGCAGATAATGCAGAAGCAGGCGAGATGGTTGTTCAGGGCCGTTTCGGCGAACTTAGATTCGGCCCGCAAAATCTTCTACGGCTTCCAAATGGCCTTCTCGGCTTTTCCAACCATCATAATTTTGGCCTGGCAAATTTTCCGAACCAGGAATTCGGACGTTTCAAAATTCTGCAATGTCTGGAAGATTCGGAACTTTCTTTCCTGGTCCTGCCACTGGAATCGGAATCAACCCTCATCGCCGCACACGATCTCGACGTGGTCTACGAGCAATTGGCCATTCAGAAGGAAGATGGCGCCGTTTTGCTCATCCTTACTGCGCGCCGCGAAGAAGAAAAATCCGTTATTTCAGCCAATCTTCGCGCGCCAATTTTCGTAGATACCCGTCGGCATGTTGGGCGCCAATGCGTACTCTCCAGCCCGGATTACGCGATCAAACATCCTCTTTAGGCGCAAAAATCATGAGCCACCCAAAAAGCCTTGTCGCATTTTGCATGACCGCCACGCCGACAAATTTTGTCGCCACGGGTAGAGCCAGCCATCCGTACAAAACAATTTTGCAAGAATTTTTCGCGTATTTTCAACGAATTGCGGCTCAATCCCCCTACTGCATTCAAATTACTCTGAAAACTATAGGTTCATGTTCCTTTGTTCACGGAACCTTAAGCTATTTCGTGCACCCTCCCGAGCGGTGCAGTTTGTACCAGTCGGTTAGCAGGAAGCTAACGAATACATCCAAGTAGGAGAATTAAAATGCCTCTTAATCTTATTTCTAACTTTGCGGCCAATGTTGCGCATCGCAACCTGGTTAGCACCGACATGGCGGCGTCGAATTCGCTTGCGAAGCTTTCATCTGGTACGCGGGTTCTTTCCGCTGCCGACGATGCGGCTTCGCTGGCCATTGGCTCCCGCCTTGCAGCGGAAATTGGGGCCCAGCGTCAGGCAAGCGTCAATGCCGGTCAGGCTGGTTCTCTGCTGCAGATCGCTGACGGCGCCTATACGGTCGTCAACGACATTCTTATCCGGATGAAATCGCTGTCGGTTCAGTCCGCTTCCGGTCAGCTGTCTTCGTCCGAGCGTACGATCCTTCAGAGTGAGTTTCTTGCCCTTCAGAACGAAGTTTCCCGTATCGCGAACGATACGGAATTCAACGGCATCAAACTCATTTCCGGGTCTGCAACCAATGCGACATCTTCCTCTTCGGCACTTTCCGCGGTTGGAATTCAGTCGGTTGATTTCAGCACGGGAACGCATAGCGTCGACGACAATACCTACCGCATCACCTATGACGGGTCGGACCAGTTGACCCTGACCAAGCTTGGCGGTGCAGGCCCGAACACGGCCACAGTCGATATCAAAAGTCAGTTGGATGCCCTGATGACCGGCAACACGCTTACGGCCGGCACGACGGGTCAGATTCAGCTGAGCAATCTTGGCATTACGCTTACGATCGATGATAGCTTTGACCGTACTGCAGCCATCGCTGCGACAACCACGGACAACGCTGTTGCGGGGAATGCCCAAATTACTGCTCTAACGGCAGCCGCAGCATTTACGACCTCTGGCGTGTCGGCTGCTACTCTTACGGCCCTCGCCGCGGTTACGGCGTTGAATGCGGATGGTGCGGGTTATGATGCAACCACCGGTGTGCTTCGCATTGCCGTGGGTAACAACACGACCTTGAACAGCATCGACTTGCGGGGCCTTGCCGGGGTGGACTTTGGTTCCGGTGCGGGTACCCTTGAGACCGTCACAGCGGTTGGTGAAGCCATTACGATCTCCGTCAATGGTGAAGCACTTGGTACACTGACCCTTTCAAGTGTGGCCTCATCGACGACCGCTGCAGTCGGTGGTTTCATTGAAATCAACATCGGCCAGGCGATTGTTAACAATGACTACACCGCGTCTGGTGGCTCAACGTCCTTCACCTTTAAGATCGGGACGGGCAATGTTGCCAGCGAAGACGATCTGGCCTTCAGCATCAATTCTGCGACGGGCTCCACACTCGGCGTTGATAGTGGCTCGATCCAGATTGATGGTGCGACCGGCTCAAATGCCGAGACCGCCTCAACTGCGGTTACGGCCGCGATCAACACTCTGAGTAACAGCCGTGCGCTTATCGGTGCGGCTCAGAACAGGCTCTCCTTCGCCTCCGCGAACCTTGCGACGGCGACTGAGAATGCCGAAGCCGCTCGGAGTCAACTGATGGATCTGGATGTTGCGTCTGAAATGACGGCCTTCACCAGCAAGCAGGTCCTGCTTCAGGCTGGCGTCTCGATGTTGGCGCAAGCAAATCAGCTTCCGCAGAATCTGTTGCGGTTGTTCCAGTAAGATCAAGGCATTGGAGAGGGGGTTCGCCCCCTCTCCTTCGTCTTCTTTTAAATTTTTTTAAGTTCTAGTTGACGTACGTACCGACAAGAAAATTGACGACGCCTTTTTGAGAAACCATCTTTTCGAAGGCCGCAATGGAAAGCTCTTTAAATTTAAACAACCTTGTCGTCGACAGTAACGGAAATGTAAGCTTTTCCGGCCTGACGTCCGGTGTCGATTTCTCAAATGTTGTTAGCCAGATTATTGCGGCAAAACGTATCCCGGTTGACATTCTCCAGACAAAAATTACCAACAATGAAGGACGCATCGCAGCACTTCAGGAGCTTCAATCGCTTCTTGGAGGCCTGCGGAGTTCGCTAAGTACGCTTCAGGGATCGGTAAGCGTTGGTGGCACAAATGATGCGTTTTCGTTGAAGCAGGCATTTGCCTCAACCTCACGGCTGGACACCACGGCGCCATCCCTTGCCGCCAATTTGATCGGCGTCAGCGTGACAAATGCCGCCAACCTTGGCAGCCATTCCCTCGAAATTCAGCAGGTTGCAACGGCGCATAAAGTAAGCAGCAACGCGTTTGCCAGCACCTCGACAGCGATTGCCGGGTTAACAGACAACGCCTCGTTTACGATTGGGATCACGGGTGGCAGCACGGCGACGGTCAATCTATCCAGTTCGGATACACTGTTGGATATCCGCGACAAGATCAACAATGCAAATACCGGCACCGACGCAACAAAGGTTTCTGCAAGCATCGTTGCTGTAAGTGCGACGGAAAATTACCTTGTAATAACCGCTGACGAGACCGGAAAAAATCTTATCCTCACGGATGGCACAGACACCCCCCTCGACACGCTTGGGGTTCTAACCGGTTCCAGCATCAAAACGGAACTTCAGACGGCCCAAAAGGCTAGCTTTACCGCCGATGGCATTCTCGATGCGTCCTTTTACCACTCCGTCCTGGTAACAGACAGCGCCGCTGCTTTCAGTGGGTACACAAGTGTCACGGCGGGTTCTCACAGCTTCGAAATCAGAGACACGGCCGGAGCCCTGGTCGGAACCGTCAACTATGCCGATACGGACAGCCTGGATGATCTGGCGACAACGATTGGCGCCATCAGCGGTGTCAGCGCCCAGGTTGTCGCAGATTCAGGCCAGTTTCGCCTTCAGATCACGAAGGATGACGGCACCGCAGTTACGCTTGAAAATGACACGGATAATCTACTTTCGGAACTTACTTTCACGAAACCAAATTTGAAAGTTATCGAGCGCGACAACAACACGATTAACGACCTTTTCCCCGGCATAACCCTTACCCTTTTTCAGGCGGAAGTCGGGACAACGATTAAGATTGATGTCGAACAGAATTTAACTTCCATCAAAACGGATGTTCAGAATTTTATCACCGCTTACAATACCGTGCGTGAGTTCATCAACAAACAGTCCCAGATAGATCTCAAAACGGGTGTGCCGGCTGAGGATGCGGTCCTCTTCGGATCAACGACACTTGACCAAATCTCGGCTCAGATCGGGGACATTGTCGGGCGCGGTGTCGTCGGCGTAAACAGCGAATTCAGCGTCCTTCGCCAGGCAGGCATCACATTTGAAACGCTGAATCCGAACAACACCCTGGATGCAAACAAGCTGGTCTTAAACGAGGCAGACCTTGACGACGCATTGTTAAACAATGCCGAAGACGTGCGCCGGCTTTTTGCTTTTGATTTTACCTCCTCGGACCCAAACGTATCGCTGGTCAGCTTTACCGGAGCCAGCTCTTACAACGCCTCTGGCTATACGCTGAACGTCGATTTCGACGATCGCTACAAAAGCAGCGAGACCACGACAAACACCGTCTTCACGCCAAGCTATGGCGTCACCGGCATGCCGGCTGGCGATGGCATCAGCCAGGTTCAATTCGGCGATGAAGTGTTTTCCGGCGAGACGTTCCGTTACAGCTATGACACCGCGACAGAAAACTTTACGGTTATCAATCTCGCAACCGGTATCACCAGCACGGTCAACATAACGTCTGCTATCGACGCCGTCGCCGGCGCGGGCCTTAACCTTGGCGCCGGGCAGAGTGTGGACATTACCTTCCCGGAAACCTTCGTCACCTTGACCCTGACGGGCGATGGCACGGCCTTCGATCGCAATGCRRACATCGCCGCGAATGTGAACGCAGACACCAGCGCCGTCRGCTTCGTTACTTTTGGGAATGTGACGAACGCAAACGAYACGAATGGCGGCGTCACCGAGCCRACCCTGCAAGCATTGCTTTCWGGTGCCGCCGCTTCCAGTTACGACACGGCGACCGGCCTTCTCAGCCTKAACATCACTTCYGACGGCCTGGGCAGCACGATTTTCGATGCGACCGCCGGCGTGACCTTCGTGCTGGATGCCGCCTTCAACGGATCCAACGACACGGCGACGACCCTGGATATCGAGGACGCTGGTGCACATACCGTCGGCATCATTGTCAATGGTGAGGAAATTGCCGTTGTTTCCCTGGATGCGCTGATCTCGACCGGGGCCGGAACAAACGCAATTACGATCGATGTCGGGACCGGCATGCTGGCCGAAACCTCTGTCGTTACCAGCAAAGATTCCGCGATCAGCAATTACCTGACGGGCAATCTCGATAGCTCCTTCCAGATACTCGACAGCCTGGGCGCACCGGTTACCGGCGGCACGATCAATTACGCTTCCACGGACAGTCTCCAGGATATCGCCGATGCCATCAATGCCGTCGCCGGAATTTCCGCAGCCGTTTTCGAGAGCAATGGCAAGTTTCAGATTGATATTCTAGCCGACGACAGTACCGAGCTTAGTTTCAACGACAGCGGCGATCTCATCAGCCAGCTTGCCGTTACCAAAGACCTCGCCGCCACCATCAAAAGCGCCACAATCAATGGCGTCAGCGGCTCTGTGACGATTAATGGCAAAACGATTACGGCCAACGATCTTACCGGCGCGAATGGGTTGCAGACCCTTTATGCCGGTACGAAAGATGTAACCAACATCGCCCTCAATTATACGGTGGGCATTGGTGCCCAAATGACCGCCATTCTGGATGCCGCTCTCGACCTGACAAACGGCGCCCTTAAGACGGAAACGGACGCCCTAAGCGATCAGAATACGGTGACGGAAGAACGCATCACGGAGCAGCTTATCCGGCTTGAGCGCGAACGCGAGACGCTGCTTGCAAAATTTATCGCGATGGAGCTGGCACTGGCATCAATGCAAACCATTCTCGATAGCCTCAAGCTGTCCACCGACCTTCTCTCCGTCAACCGATAAGCAAATGAGTGAAATCCGTTCACCCAATGACAAAACGCAGAATTAGAAATCTAAAATACGTCTAAAATACGACCAAGGAGCGTGATGTGAAAAAAACGGCTTCGAATACCTACAAGATGCAGCAGATCATGACAGCCTCGGGAACGAAGCTTGTCGCGATGCTGTATGACAAGGCAATTGTAAGCCTGAATGAAACCATTCGCGCCGCGGAAGTAGGTGATGTCCAGGCCCGTTGGGATGCAAATCTTCGCACACAGGAGATTCTTATGCACCTTGCGGCGACCCTTGATCATGAAAAGGGTGGTGACATCGCAAAGAATTTAGACCGGCTCTACCATTTCATGCTGAATCGGCTTCTCTGGGTGGATGTCAACAATGACCCGGCGCCGGCTCGCGAAGTCATCAACCTTCTGGAACCCCTTCGCCAGTCCTGGAACAAACTGGCAAGCCAGGGTACCGCTGAGAAGATGTCCACCTCTGATCCCGTATCCGGTCCCGCCTACGGAAAAGGCTTCGCCGTTTCCGCTTAAAAGGCTTTGTCGACCCGCACCCCCCTACTTCGCGCATGCGTCTTTACGCCCGGCGCCGCACCCTTTTGGCATGCCCCTTTGGGTATGCTTCCCATAGCAATTTCACCCCTCTCTCACGGCACGGCAATATTTGCCGTAGCAATCAGCACTATCTTCCACATAGGCAAAGATAGCGGCCCATTGTCCTGGCATTTTCGTAATTTTACCTTATTTATCAATTGGTTATTTTTGCACTGCGTTTGGCCCAAGGATTGCTTTTCCTTAAGCGATGGAAAAGCAGCAGCAAATAGAACGCCCAGGCAAGCACAGAGAATTGAGCGCCCCTTTCGAGGGCAGCATGAATTACGGATACAACGAAATTATGACGGCATCCCAGTCGCATTTGATCGTAATGCTGTATCGCGAAGCCCTGGCGGCACTGAAAGCCAGCGTCGCAGCCATTGAACGTGGCGACATTGAGGCACGCTGGCGGGCAAGCACAAAAGCGACGGACATCCTTGCGCATCTCCACCTTACCCTGGATTTCCATCGCGGTGGACGCACCGCAAAAAATCTCGGACGCATTTACAGGTACATCCTGCAACGCCTGCTAAGCGTGAACATCAAGAACGATGCGAAGCCCGCACAGGAAGGCGCGCGGCTTCTCGAACCTTTGCTCAATTCCTGGGAAGATCTAGATATCCAGATCTCTCATTCAAGCGAAGGTGAATTTTCAACCGATCGAGACTAAGGCCAGGAAGGCTTAAGAATGGAATTTTCGTCATTAGAGTTGATAAAGCAGAATTCGGAAAACGCATTGAAGAAGCCGCACTTTGAGGAAGATGTGCCGCTTGTTCCTTTCACCGATTTTCTAAGGCCGACGGTCCCCGACGTTCGACCGAGTGAAACACCCGCGCGCGCCGAACGCAAAAGTGACCGGCCAGAGCCTGCAGGGCGCGCAAGCGAAGACCCGCGGACAGAGCCAATCCACCGCCAGGAAGCGAAAGCAAAACCTGAAGCAGAACGCGAGAACGCAGAAGGAAAAGCCGCTGAAACACCTGCTTCCACAGCGTCGGATTCGACAGTGTCCGATTCAGACAGAAAGGACGCCACGGAAACAGCACGCAGCCTTGACGGCAAAGCTAACCTTGAGCGTGCCAATGCAAATGGCGAAGGATTGAAGCCCAACTTGTCCGGTCTGGAGGCCGTAACCGATCCTACGGCCCTAAATTTACGCCCTTCAACAGAGCCTCTCCTGGCCGCTCTAAAAGGCATAGAAGCCAAGGCAACGGGCAAAGATGGTACCCCCCCGCCAGCCGCGAATGTTCTTCGCAACATCCTGGAAAAAGAGTTTCGGGCAAACAGACACACGACGCCGACGGTGGACCCACGTCTTTCCCAACCGGACAATGCTCTGGAAAAGAATGCCTCAACAAAACGATTGGCCGGCTTTTCTCTCGCCAATGGTGAGAATACGAACAACCTTTTCCCACTTCCGTCCGGGCAGGCCGCCAACGCCACACAGACCATAAATACCACCCAGGCAAATTCGTTTGGACAAGTCCTAAACGCGACAACGGTAACGCCGCTTGTGGATTTGCAACCGCAAGCCTTGCAGGCCTTTACTGCGGCGAATGTGGCGACCGCGCCAACTGGCGAGGCTCCTATCGGCGGCCTTTCAGCTCTGAATGTGGCAGAAACGGCAACAGCCCGGGCCACGACGTTCTCTGCCATGAACGGGCGCGCGCCTACATCGCCTTCCACGCCACCGCTAACGGATCAAGTCGCCATCCAACTGAAACAGGCTGTAAATGAGGGACTGGACCGCATTCGAATTCAGCTAAAACCAGCCGCCCTAGGCCATATCGACATCACGATGGAGATAGCAAAAGACGGCAAAGTCATGGCGGTTATCTCCGCTGAACGCCCGGAAACGTTCGAACTGCTGCAACGGGACGCGCGTGCTTTGGAACGCGCCCTTCAGGAAGCAGGCCTACGCGCCGACTCGAACAGCCTGAACTTCCAGATGCATGGGCACGGGGATAACCAGACGGGTGAGAACACACACGACGGCGGCGTATGGAAAGAAGAAGGGGTTGAAGGCGCGGAGACATCGCCTTCGAAAGAAGATGGTTATTGGACCGTCAGCGACGGCCTTGTCGACATCCGCGTATAGGAGAGCCAAAAGATGGAAACCAACGCCACTGGAACCAACCAGCTCGGCCTTCAGAATGCCGGAGGGGCATCCGCATCACTTGCGGGAAATTTCAATGATTTTCTAAATCTGTTAACCGCACAGATTCAGAATCAGGATCCCCTTTCACCAATGGATTCAAACGAATTCACGTCGCAGCTTGTTCAATTCAGCGCCGTGGAGCAGGCAATTACCACAAACAGCAACCTTTCTTCCCTCATCGCGCTGGAGAAAGCAAACCAGATTACAAGTGCCGTCGGATTTCTTGGAACCAAGATCGAAGCCTTCGGCAGCACAAACAGCCTGACCAACGGCCAGGCAGAATTCAGCTATGGCTTGGGTGCAAATGCAACTTCGACGCAGATCATCATCCTCGACGATGTCGGCCAAACCATCTTCAACACTGCTGGCGAGACGGCATCCGGCCACCACACCTTCGTCTGGAATGGCCTGGACAACAACGGAACGGCCCAGCCGGATGGTAAATATTCCATCCTGGTGACCTCGCTTGATGCAAGCGGCGACCCCATCAATACCGAGACAGGCATCGTCGGCACTGTCACCGGGTTCGAGACAACGGGAGATGGGTCGATCCTATTATCGCTTAACGGGATCGGTATACCGATTTCCGACATCGTATCGGTCAGCCACGACCAGAGCGGATCAGGCATTTAAGGAATTTTAATGACCATTCCACCAGCTGGAATGGAAACAGGAGAAAGAAAATGAGCGTTTTCGGAGCAATGTTTTCAAGCGTTTCGGGTCTGGATGCACAAGGCCAGGCACTTGGAATGATTGCGGACAACATCGCAAACATGAACACGGTTGGCTACAAAGCCGTACAGGCCAGGTTTTCAACCCTGGTCGTTCAGCAATCCGGCCTGCAGAGCAGCTATTCGCCAGGCGGTGTCACGTCCAGCCCCTTCTTTGAGGTGGGCCGACAGGGTCTCCTGCAGACATCGACTTCGGCGACGGATTTGGCGATTTCAGGAAATGGCCTTTTTGTCGTCACATCCGCGCGTACACCGACCGCAAACGATCAACGCTTCTTTACCCGCGCCGGACAGTTTGCAGTAGACGAGACCGGGTCCCTGAAAAATGCTGCAGGCTTTTACCTGCAAGGCTGGGTGACAGATACCCAGGGAACCCCTGCCGGCGTAAACAACAATCTGTTGACGGATTTGACGACGGTAAACATTTCAAGCCTGGCCGGCAGCGCCGCAGCAACGACGTCGGTTACGCTAGGAGCAAATCTTCCGGCAGAGGCTACGGCCAATGCAAGTCACATCATGAACGTCCTCGTCTTCGATTCGCTTGGTGTCGATCACAACATGCAGATGACCTGGACAAAACAGGCAACGCCGAACAACTGGGATATTTCCGCAACGGCTATTCCCAACACGTCGGTCGTAACCCTGTCGAACGCTGCAGGACAGGTCTACGCATCAAGTGGCCGCCTGGACTTTTCACGCATTCCAACGGCAAGCACGGGCGGAACCGTGCTTGGCGATACGGTCACCCTCGCCGGCGTAACCTTTGAATTTACCGACGGCGCCGGTGCCGTCGGTGGCGGCAATGTCGAAG
Organism: Rhodospirillaceae bacterium; assembly: GCA_002746255.1. Lineage (NCBI taxonomy): Bacteria > Pseudomonadati > Pseudomonadota > Alphaproteobacteria > Rhodospirillales > Rhodospirillaceae > Rhodospirillaceae bacterium. The sequence goes on from NVWO01000011.1 coordinate 12,393, forward strand.
TCGATATCAGTGCTTCGGTCACGACGGCCCAGGCAATCGCCGCTTTGAAGACGGCGATTGATGGCTCGGCCGTTCCGGAAACCGGGCGCTTCATCATTGGAACAGGAGCGGATGTCAACAGCCTCTTTATCACGCAGTCGGCGACTGGTGCAGCAATTGCCGTTGCCGATGGCCCTGTGGCGGCCGGCTCACCTTTCGTTTCACAAGTTGACCCCTTTACCGTTGTGGCAACGACGGCGAGCGGTTCGGGTGCCGTCTTCAACGGAGATGGCACGCCGAACACCTTCAACGTTGCCACCGCCACCATCGACTGGGCAAATGGCGCCACGAACAGTACAGTCGCGCTTAACTTTGGCACATCCGGCCCCTTGGGAACTGCTCAAACGAATGGCGTCACACAGTTCTCAAGCGACTTTTTTGTTTCCTTCGTTAATCAGAACGGCGTGAGCTTCGGCAGTTTTACCGGCGTCAATATCAATGACGAAGGCGTGGTAACGGCCCAATTCGACAACGGGGATTCACGTGCAATTTACCGAATTCCTCTTGCAACCTTCGCCAGCCCCAACGGACTGGAAGCAAAGAACGGCAATGTCTATGGCCAAACAGATAGTTCCGGAAACTTCTTCCTGAATTTCGCGAACACAGGCACCGCCGGAAAAGTTGCAGCCTCCGCACTAGAAGCCTCCACCGTAGATCTGGCGGAAGAGTTCACAAACATGATTATTGCCCAGCGAGCCTATTCGGCGAACGCAAAAATTATCACAACCGCCGATGAAATGCTGGACGAATTGATCCGCATTAAACGTTAAATAACCTTTTCCCCTCGGCGGTCCCGGCCTTCGTCCCTCGCGATAGCCGGGACCGTCAATCTCTAAAATTTTTTCTATTCCTTAGCGGTTTTTTAAACCCAAACAGCTACAACCATGCGACGGGGTTAATGAATAGATATGAGCGGCGAGTGGATGAAAAAATTGAGTGCAAATCTATCTTCAGAAAGACCAGAAACCCGGAAATTGACGCTGGACAGACTTCCCCCAGCAAATACCCGGCGATGGGTCATTCGCCGTAAAGCACAGATTGTCGAAGCCGTTCGAACCGGTGTGCTCAGCCTGGACGAAGCCTGCGACCGGTACACGCTCTCGATCGAGGAGTTTCTTTCCTGGCAACGACTGTTCGACAGCCACGGCGTCCATGGCCTTCGTGTCACCCGCCTCCAGGAATATCGCAACACCAGCCAAAAACTTTAAGACGACTCTTTTCAATCACAGGCCCGTGGATTGCACCTCTTTCGAGTTGTGGGCCTTGCCTTGTTTAGCTAACGCCTAAACGCAAGGTGCCTTTGCCTGTCTCCCCATAACTGTCGGTAGGCAAATTTTGCCTGCAATTAACCTCCCATTTACCTATCCACGCTAGTTTTTTAGACAGGATTACACGCTTGGGTAATCTGGATAAATTTCCAGAGATAGATTGCTGTGAACGGATTTTTCTCTACGCTTCAGAAAATCAGCGCCGGTCGGCTGCTTGTGCTTGGCATCATTGGCCTTACCCTCATCGGCTTCTTTTTCTTCCTGACATCGCGGCTGACTGCCCCAAACATGGCTCTCCTTTATGGCAATCTCAGCCTTGAGGACAGCAGCCAGATCGTTTCCAAAATAGAAGGCATGGGGGTGCCATACGAACTGACCGGCAATGGCACACAAGTCATGGTGCCCTCAGACAAGGTGCTTCGCCTTCGTCTTGGGCTGGCAGAAGAAGGCCTCCCCCAAGGCGGATCAATCGGTTATGAGATTTTCGACAACACTGAATCCTTCGGCATCACAAATTTTGCTCAAAACATCAATTTACTTCGCGCCCTAGAGGGAGAACTTTCCCGCACGATCCGATCTATCGCCTCGATCCAATCGGCGCGCGTCCACCTTGTCATGCCAAAACGCGAAGTTTTTAATCGCGAGAAAGCGGAACCACGCGCTTCCATCGTCTTGAAAATACAGGGCGGTCGCCGTCTTAGCCAAGAGCAGGTTTTTGCCATACAACAACTGGTAGCGGCGGCGGTGCCTGGCCTGCAACCAACAAATATTTCGATTGTGGATGCCCGCGGCACCCTTCTCGCGCGCGGCGTGGCCGATGGCGAGAATGCTACCGGATTCGCCGCCTCACACATAACGGAAGCCGAACAAGGCTATGAAAACCGCCTCGCCTCGTCACTGATCAAGCTTCTCGAACGATCCGTCGGCGTCGGCAAGGTACAGATCGAAGTTTCCGTAGATATGGATTTTGATCGAATTATCACGAATTCCGAAAATTATGACCCGGATGGTCAGGTTATCCGTTCGACACAAACCGTCGAAGAAACGGCGTCAAATCTCGAGAACAATGCCGAAACTGCGGTATCGGTTTCCAGCAACCTGCCCGACCTGGAATCCATCGGCACGGAAAACAAGCCAACAAACGCTAGCAATTCCTCACGAATCGAGGAAACGGTAAATTACGAAATAACGAAAACGATCCAGACGCACACGCAAGAAAGCGGCTCCATACAGCGCATTAACGCCGCTGTGCTCGTCGACGGTACTTATAAAAAGAACGAGGCGAACGAATCCATCTATCAGCCACGTGGCCAAGAAGAACTGAAAAAGATTTCGATACTTGTCAAGACGGCCATCGGCTATGACGAGTCGCGCGGTGACCAGGTTGAAATTATCAACATGCAGTTTACCCAGTCTGAGGCTCTTCCAGAAGAGCCGCCGACTCTGGAATTTTTGGGGCTGACGAAATCGGATTATTTCCGAATGGCCGAAATCATGGTGCTGACGGTAGTGGCCATTCTTGTGCTGCTGCTAGTCGTGCGCCCATTAATATCGCATGTCGTTCGCGTCATTCCCGAGGCCATGGCGGAAGGTCAAAAATTGCTTGCCGATCAACGCGCATCGGAAACCCCCGCTCTCGCATCGCCAACAGCACAACTCGGCGCGGAAGCATCCGGCATAGGCATGGAGGCAAGCACGCAGGAAGCGCCTGAATCGATGATCGATATGGCAAAGGTTGAGGGCCAGGTTCGCGCATCAACCGTGAAACAAATTGGTGAACTTGTTGAGAAGCATCCCGAAGAAGCGGTCGGTGTTGTCCGCAGCTGGATGGCTCCGGAGCATTAATCAAAAATGGCTACTTCCACACACATATCAGAAGATATTAATGGTGTAGATGGGCATCAAAAAGCGGCCATCCTCATGATGTCGCTTAGCGAAGAACAGGCATCCGGTATCTTTTCCTTAATGGATGACGAGGAGATCAAAGATATCTCTCAGGCGATGGCCGGCCTTGGCAGTGTCAGTTCAGCCACCATCGAACGCCTGTTCAACGAATTTATCGAACAAATATCCTCCACCGGTTCCTTGGTCGGAAGTTACGACAGCACGGAACGATTCCTGGCCAAAGCTCTTGGTAAGGACCGCGTAGAAGGCATCATGGACGAGATCCGCGGGCCCGCCGGACGGACCATGTGGGACAAGCTGGGAAATGTAAGCGAAGAAGTACTCGCAAATTACCTGAAAAATGAATATCCACAAACCGTTGCCGTCGTACTCTCGAAAATTCGCTCGGAACATTCTTCAAGAGTTCTAAGCATCCTGCCGGAAGAATTCTCGATGGAAGTTATTCAGAGAATGCTTCGAATGGAGATTGTGCAGAAGGACATTCTTGACGGCATCGAAAAAACACTGCGCACCGAATTTATGAGCAATCTGGCGCGCACCAACCGCCGCGATTCTCATGAGATGATGGCAGAAATTTTCAACAATTTTGATCGTTCCACCGAGGGTCGAATCATGGCCTCCTTAGAGGAACGCAACCGCGATTCGGCGGAACGCATCAAAGCGCTGATGTTCACATTCGAAGACCTTGGCAAACTTGATGCGAGTGGCATTCAGACGCTTTTACGCGGTGTGGAAAAAGATCAGCTGGCGCTCGCCTTAAAGGGAGCATCGGAATCCATTCGCGATCTCTTCTTTCAGAATATGTCCGAACGTGCCGGAAAAATTCTGAAAGAAGACATGGAAGCAATGGGTCCGGTTCGGCTTCGTGAGGTCGACGAAGCGCAATCCTACATGGTGAACACAGCAAAGGATTTTGCCGGCCGCGGCGAAATCGTCATTGCAGACGCCGGTGGCGAGGACGAGCTCGTCTATTAGGAATAATGGTGGAAATGCAACAGGCAAAGAAATTCCTTTTCAAAAGCAATTTTGATGACACGCCATCAAATAATGGCAGCATCAGATCCCCGCAAATGTTTACGGAAGAGGATCTTGCAACCGCTCGCAAGCAGGGCGTTGAAGAAGGAACCGTCGCCGGACGGCGAGAAACCGAAGCGGAAGCGGCAAACCTTACCGCCATTACCCTTCAGGAAATTGGCAAGGGGATTCTTGATTTGGGCGCGGCCCAATCCCAGACCAGTAAATCAAACGCCCGCGATGCGGTCGAACTTGCCAAGGCCGTCACGCGAAAAGTCCTTCCAGAAATTTCCAGGCATGGTGCGCTTATAGAAATCGAGGCGATGGTCTGCAAATGCCTTACGGACCATTTTGACGAACCGCGCATCGTGATCCGCGTGCATGACGACATTCTTGACGGCCTGCGCACGTGCCTCAATACGACGGCAGCCAATGCCGGCTTTGCCGGTAAATTCGTCTTGCTGGCGGAAGAARGACTCCGGACTACGGACTGCCGGGTYGAGTGGGCCGATGGCGGCGCCGAGCGCGATGAAGCACATCTCTGGCAGGAAATTGAAGAGGCCACGCAGCGTTTTATATCCCAATTAGGGGRAGRCACGTCTTCCCATGCCCTCGAAATCCAACCCCAGCCGGAAATACCGACCCTGACAAAGAATAAAAACGCGAGCGACGCCCAAGAAAATACGGCCAGCAAAATCTCAGGAGAGAATCATGAGCGATGAAGAAAATTTAAATCTGGAAGAGTTGCAGGAACAATCGCCTCCTCCGGAAAACGAGGCGACGCCAGATCCGGACACCCCCTCCCCCCCCGAAACGGAATTGCCAGCGGATGAAATTGACCCAGGCACAATTATCTCCGGACTTGAAGCAGTTTACGACATCCCTGTGCGGCTGTCCGCTGTCCTAGGCCGCTCGACAATGCAGGTGAGTCAGCTGTTAAAACTTGGCCGCGGTGCCGTTATCGAGCTTGACCGAAAGGTCGGCGAGGCTATCGACATCTACGTCAATGACCGTCTTGTGGCACGCGGCGAAGTTGTCGTCCTTGACGAGCGGCTTGGCATAACGATGACGGAAATCATCAAATCTGACCGTCACTAATCCGCGAAGAACAACGTCTGACCAAGAAAGAAACAGGGCATCATGGACATTGCCACAGTTGGAGGTCTTATAGGGGCTTTCGCACTTATTATTACCGCCATGGTTATTGGCGGGTCCCCCCTTGCCTTCGTCGATTCTGCTTCGATTCTGATTGTTCTCGGTGGAACCTTCTCCGTAACCATGACCTGCTTTGCGCTGCCGGAAATGATGGGTGCCGGCAAGATTATCATGAAGTCGATCTTTGGCTCCAAACAAGACCCCATTGAGGCGGCAACCCGTATCCTTGAACTCGCAGATGCCGCCCGTAAAGAGGGGCTGCTTAACATGCAGTCGACGGTAGACGAACTTGAAGGAGAGCCTTTCCTGCACAAAGGCCTTCTGATGGTCCTCGACGGCACGCCAGGCGAAGAAGTCGAAAAGGTGCTGCGCCAAGACATTCAGGCAACCGCCGCCAGGCACATGAACGGGGCAAGCATTTTACGCAAGGCTGCGGAAGTCTCGCCCGCCATGGGACTTATCGGAACGCTGGTTGGGCTGGTGCAGATGCTGGGAAATCTCGACGACCCTTCAACGATTGGCCCAAGCATGGCGATCGCGCTTTTAACGACGTTTTATGGCGCCGTGCTGGCAAATGTCGTTTTTTCCCCTCTTGCATCCAAACTGGAGCGGAACTCTGCGGAAGAATTGATGACCCGCAGTATCTATCTGCTTGGAACGAGTTCAATCAGCCGTCAGGAAAACCCGCGCCGGCTGGAAACACAGATCAACACGATTTTGCCACCAGCAAAACGCATCCAGTTCTTCGACTAGGACTTAGGGAGACCACGGCATGAAACTTCTTATCATCGGCTCACTGGACGGTCAGATCGGTGCCGCGAGCAAAATCGCCCTGGATCGTGGTGCCAAGGTCGATCATGCCGGCACAATCGACGACGCCATGGATGCGCTCCGCACCGGGCGAGGCGCCGAACTAATCATGGCGGATGTTAAACTGGACATCGCCGCCCTGATCCAGCGCCTGCGAGACGAGCATATCAACGTTCCTGTTGTTGCCTGCGGCGTCAACCCGGATACGGAAGCCGCCGTCCGCGCTATCCGGGCGGGCGCGAAGGAATTCGTTCCCCTGCCCCCGGATGCCGATCTCATCGCCGCTGTTCTCGAAGCCGTTACCGAAGAAAACAACGCGCTTATCTACTGCGATCCAGCGATGCAGGAAACCCTGCGTCTCGCCGAACAGATCGCGCCCAGCAATGCGAGTGTGCTTGTCACCGGCGCGTCTGGCACCGGTAAAGAATTACTGGCGCGGTTTCTTCACCGCAAAAGCCGGCGATCAAAAAAGAAATTCGTTTCCGTCAATTGTGCAGCGATTCCGGAAAACCTTCTTGAATCAGAGCTTTTCGGACATGAGAAGGGGGCTTTCACCGGAGCTATTGCGCGGCGTATTGGAAAATTTGAAGAGGCAAATGGGGGAACATTGCTACTCGATGAAATCAGCGAGATGGCCCCCCATCTACAGGCAAAGCTACTGCGAGCTATTCAGGAAAAAGAGATCGACCGCGTCGGTGGCAATCAACCCATCCGGCTGGACATACGACTGATCGCCACCAGCAATCGAAATCTCGAAGACGAAGTTCGCAAGGGGACTTTCCGTGAGGACCTCTATTTCCGCCTGAACGTGGTGAACCTGGAAATTCCCCCGCTTTGCAAGCGACCGAAGGATATTTGGACTCTGGCGGAACATTTTGCGGAAAAATACGCCGATTTAAACGACGTCCCAAGGCGAGCCATTTCTCAGAAAGCGCATGATCTATTGCTTGCCCATTCTTGGCCTGGAAACGTGCGCGAGCTTGAAAACGCTATTCACCGCGCTGTCCTTATCTCCAGGGAAAACGAAATCGAACCGGCTGCATTTTCCCTGAACAGCCGCCATTCTGAAGCGAGCGGAGACGCACTGAAAGCCGCAACCGAAACCCTTGACGACGACCAGGCCGGAACCACCCACCTCGTGGGGCGCACAGTTGCGGACGTGGAGCGCGACCTGATTCTGGATACGCTACACCACTGCTTTGGTAACCGGACCCGAACCGCCGGCATTCTTGGTATCTCGATCCGGACACTCCGCAACAAATTAAAGCAATACAGCGCGGAAGGTGTCGCCGTGCCAATCCCCGGAAGTCTTGGATCAATGACAATTTAGGTGGGACCTATCCCCTTGAATATCCCAACCGTTCAGGAACGAAGGCATGGCTGACACAACAATCAAGAAAACAGTTCCAAAAGATACTCCCATGCACCGTTTTAGCTCCGCGCTTCGACGTGGTGACATTGCGCTTGCGATTGGCGTCATCTGCATTTTGATCGTCCTTATTCTGCCGATGCCGCCTTGGCTTCTTGATATATCCCTGGCGATTTCGATCACGTTTTCCGTTCTCATCCTCATGATGACCCTGTTTATCGCCACACCATTGGAATTCAGCTCCTTTCCGATGATCCTGCTGATCGCGACAATCCTGCGCCTTTCCCTAAACCTTGCCTCAACGCGACTTATCCTCGCCCATGGGCACGAAGGAACCCATGCCGCTGGAGAAGTGATTCAGGCCTTTGGCGGTTTCGTCATGGGCGGCAATTTTGTCATCGGAATCATTGTGTTCGCCATTCTCGTCATCGTTAATTTTGTTGTGATCACGAAGGGGTCCGGGCGGATTGCCGAAGTGTCCGCGCGTTTCAGCCTCGACGCCATGCCCGGCAAACAGATGGCCATCGATGCAGACCTTTCTGCCGGGCTTATCAATGAGGATGAGGCAAAGACACGCCGTAAAACCCTTGAAGACGAAACCACTTTTTACGGCGCCATGGATGGTGCCGCAAAATTTGTTCGTGGCGATGCAATCGCTGGACTTCTCATTACCTTCATCAACGTTATCGGCGGCATCATCATAGGCACCGCACAACAGGGATTGTCCTTTTCCGACGCAAGCGCAACTTACATAATGCTAACGGTGGGGGATGGACTGGTCACCCAGATTCCAGCGATCATCGTTTCAACGGCGGCGGGTCTACTCGTCTCAAAAGCGGCAACTACCGGGTCCGCCGACAAGGCATTTTTCGGACAATTTGCCAAATACCCGCGGGCGCTTGGCGTAAGCGCCTCGCTGATGATTTTGCTGGCACTTCTCCCAGGCATTCCGATGCTCCCATTTCTGCTTCTCGCCGCCGTTTCCGGCGGAGCCGCCTGGCACCTCTCCCGACGCGACATTGCTGCAAATCTCGTCAAGACCGAGGAAGCCCAAGCAATACCGGCAGCGCCTGCCGAGGAGCCGATTGCGAAGGCGCTTCACATCGATAATATCCGCCTCGAACTTGGCTACGGACTGCTGCCGCTTATTAGCGATGAAAAGGGCCCTCGGCTTACAGAGCAGATCAAGGCGCTTCGCCGGCAATTGGCCAGCGAAATGGGATTCGTCATGCCATCCGTCCGCATTCAGGACAACATGCAACTCACGGCAAACGAATATGTCGCGCACATCAAGGAAGTTCCGGCCGGACAAGGCGACATTCGGCCAAATATGTTGCTTGTGATGGATCCACGCGGGGATAAAATTACACTTGCCGGCGAGGAAACCAAGGAACCAACCTTTGGCCTGCCTGCCATGTGGATCAGTGAAAATTATCGTGAGGAAGCCTCTTTCCGAGGCTACACCGTTGTTGAACCAACAACCGTTATCACAACGCATCTTACCGAGATTGTGAAGGACAACATGGCGGAAATGTTGTCCTACAGCGAAACGCAAAAATTGCTGAATGACCTCGATTCAGAGCAACAGAAACTCATTGCGGATCTGATTCCAAATCAAATATCCGTTAGTGGCGTGCAGCGTGTCCTTCAAAATCTTCTACGGGAACGCATCTCCATCCGCGATTTGCCGACTATTCTTGAGGGAATATCCGAGGCCTGCGGAGTTAGCCAGAACATCACCATGATTTCCGAACATGTCCGTTCCCGCCTGGCGCGACAAATCAGCAGCACCTATACGAACGAGGGTGGCCATATCCCAATCCTGACCCTGACCCCAGAATGGGAACAGGCGTTTGTGGAATCCATCTCCGGACAGGGAGACGACCGACAATTGTCGATGGCGCCAAGCCGGTTGCAGGAATTCATCCAGCAAGTCCGCCAAATCTTCGAGCGGCACGCCATGATGGGAGAGGAACCCATCATTTTGACCAGCCCCACCATCCGGCCCTATGTCCGCTCGATCGTTGAACGTTTTCGCCCGATAACAGCAATTCTTTCACAAAATGAGATTCACCCAAAAGCGCGAATAAAGACGCTTGGGCAGATCTAAGGGAGGACCGCCAGCATGCGCTTAAAGTCCTTTACCGCCGCGACGATGACGGAAGCAATGCATCTCGCCAGACAGGAACTGGGCGACGATGCGGTGGTCATTGCGACCACGGAAGATCCTGCAACCGGCACCTTCCGGGTGAGCGCCGCCATTGAGACGGCGGCCCCGCCTGCGCACCCTTCTTCATGCAACAACGAAAATGCGGCCTTGCAAGCAATTGCGCAGGCATTGGCCTATCACGGCGTTCCGGAAAATCTGGCGACCGAGCTTATGACGGTGGCGGGCACGGTCGAAAAAGAAGACCCCATCCTGCGGCTGGCGGCAGGATTGGATCACGCATTCCATTTTTTACCTCTGCCCGACCGGGCACCAAGCCAGCCAGTCATGCTGATCGGCCCCCCCGGCGCAGGAAAAACAATTGGGATTGCCAAGCTTGCCACGCGAGCCGTCATGAAAAAACAAGCCGTCAACGTCATCACGACGGACATCAAACGGGCCGGCGGCGTTGAGCAAATTGAGGCCTTTACACAGATTTTAGGCATCACCCTTCACATTGCCCAGGACCCTGGCGCGTTGCGGGATCTCATGAAAATTCAGGATAGCGATTCGCTTACCTATATCGACAGCGCCGGCACGAACCCCTATGACGCGCAGGAACTGTCTAGTTTACGCGCCTTCATTGAAGCCAGCGGTGCAGAACCGGTCCTCGTTCTATCTGCCGGAGGAGACCCGCGAGAGATGGAAGAGGTTGGAGACGCTTTTAGAAGTGTTGGCGCAAGCCGCCTGATTCTTACGCGCCTGGACATGACACGACGATTTGGCGGTGCCTTGTCGGCGGCCCAACGTGCAAATCTAAAGCTTGCGAATGTCAGCATTGCACCAAAGGTTGCGGAGGGCTTTCACCCCATCAATCCGGTATCTCTGGCGCGATTCATGATGCCGGAATATGCAGCGGCTTCACGAAAAGGGCATGCGTAAACCATGACCAAAGCAAGCACCATGAAAGCCCTGGCCACTCAGCAAAACCACCGTATCATTGCGATTGCATCGGGAAAAGGTGGCGTCGGCAAAACATGGTTGGCAATCAGCCTTGTTCACGCCATGGCAAAAATGGGAAAACGCGTTCTTCTTTTCGACGGTGATTTTGGCCTTGCCAATATCGACGTTCAACTTGGCCTGATACCAGAACGCGATCTTGCGAACGTCTTTGCCGGGGAAATCAAATTCGAACAGGCGATTCTCTCCTTTGCAGATGGCGGCTTTGATATCCTCCCCGGACGCTCCGGGTCCGGTAATCTTGCCGCCCTCAACAGCCCGGAATTAAATCAGCTTCGAAACGAGCTTGTTTCACTCTCCAGGAATTACGATCACACCGTTGTCGACCTTGGCGCCGGCCTTTCCGAGAGTGTTCAGACGTTCTCGGAAAATTTTAGAAAAACGCTGGTCGTCCTGACGGATGAACCAACCTCGCTTGTCGATGCCTATGCGTACATCAAGCTCCGGGTAGCAAAGCAACATACCCCCGGCATAGAAATCGTTGTAAATCAGGCAAAAACCATACAGGAAGGCGAACGCACCTACGCCACGTTACGTCGAGCCTGTGAAAACTTCCTACCCTTCTCGCCACCACTTGCCGGCATCATCCGTCACGACCCACATGTAAGGGAGGCCATCCGCGCCCAGGCTCCACTCTTGATTCGCCACCCCAACAGCGATGCTGCCAACGATGTCGAAACATTGGCTAAAAAACTCGCCAACGGAAAATGAGCAATATCAACCCATCCTCGTCCATCCACACATCCGTGCCACCGAAGGCCGGCCCGACATCCCTTGCCACAATTGATACCCCCCCACCCGCAGTCTCTAAACTTGCCACCGGAACGGTAATTATAGGCACTGTGATCCGGCAAGAGCCAAACGGGCAGACCTTCCTTCAGACCGAACATGGACAACTTACCCTGACGACCCGTCTGCCCATGCCAACGGGAACTGAAATCAAGATTGAAGTGCATGCGGTCGGCGCCCGGATGCAAGCGATCGTTCTTTCGGTCGCGGGGAAGAGCGTTGCAAATTCGGCAGCGATCCCTACCGCCGGCACGCCACCACAGGCGGCGTCAGCCCAGCCTCAGACCCAAACCAAGGTGCCCGCACAAATTGCCACACAACCCAGCTCTGCACAGGTGGCGCCATCCGTCAGCGGCAACACCGGTGTCAGCACGACAATGTCTCAAGGCGCGACGATGTCTCAAGGTACGACCTTGGCCATTGCCGCCACCCTCGTTCCCCATGCACCGGCCGCACCGATTGCCGCAACGGGTGGGCATATCCCCCTTCGCATTGCGATGCTTTCCCTGCAAGTGCCGGAGGGAACCCCATCAACGACGATGCCAACGATCCCATTGACAACAACGCCCGCAGGGGGAGCCGTCCTTGCCGGCAACGTCATCGGAATGAACCGTCAAGGCGGACCTGTCCTGCAAACGTCCCTCGGTCAATTAACCCTTCTTATCCGAGCCGATCTGCCGACCGGGACGGCCATAACTTTTGAACTCCTCGACCCACCGTCGCCGCGAGCCGCCAAGCCAGAATTGACTGCACGGACGGCGTTGCAGCTATCTGCGGAGTGGGCAAGCCTGAAAGCGGCACTTGAAATTCTCGGTAAGACCGATCCCGCCATTCAGGCAACGCTGATAAACGCGACCCTGCCAACAGCTGGAAAGGACATGGTTGCAAAACTTTTTCATTTTTTTTCGGCACTGTCCAAGGGCGATATCCGGGATTGGCTTGGCGAACGCACGCTCCGCAGCATTGAGAGCGCCGGCAAGGGTGCCTTGGCCCAGAAACTTTCAGACGAGTTTATACAATTGAGCCGCCTGGCGCTTCGCGGCGATGACGAATGGCGTACTATCCTGTTTCCAATTCTGCATGAATCGGAAATGCGCCAGGCAAAGCTTTTTCTGCGTCATCACGAAAGCGGAGACGAGGACGCCGACGCAGGAGAGGCCGGCACACGCATTATCGTTGAAGTAAGCCTGAGCCACCTTGGCGAGCTACAATTGGATGGCCTATACCATGCGCGCCGCTTCGACGTGATCCTTCGAACCCTGAACGCCCTTCCCGTCTTTATGACGACGGAAATTCGTTCGATATTCGAGAACTGTTGCAAAATTTCCGGCCTAAAAGGGGACATTCTGTTTCGTACGGATGAGCCTTTCGCACCAACCCCCCTTCGCAAGGCTAACAACAAAGTGGAAATTGGATTGGAAGCGTAGCACGTAGAAAATGAAGCTGAGCGCGCTAGCTTTTCATTCGGCGACGATATGAATTAAGCGAGATTTCATCGAGTTCAATTTGCTGCCGCCGTTCCAAATACTTCTTTTCGCGCTGCAGTCGATTGGCCTCGGTTAATTCATACTTCTTCAATTCACGGTAAGCCTCAGCGACGGAATCCTCCATTTCCTGGATTTGGTCGATCACCCTATAAAGCGAATCCTTTAATTTTCGCCTCCGGCCGATGGCCTGCTTCACATATGCACTAAGCGTATAGCTGGCCTCATGGCACTCCCCTGCGACCGTCTTTTCACGAGCAAGCTCCTCGTCAAGCCCAACCACCTGAGTCTGCAGACGCTCGTGCAGACGCTCTAATTCCTGTAAATCCCGGAGCCTTTCCTCCAGTTGCCAGCGGTGGAGCCGGATAATACCCGTCAGCCGTTTCACGATGCACCTTCTTCGGATATTTCCGGCGTTTTGTTCAGGATTTTTGATAGCCCATCATAGCCGTCCTGCAGACTCGTGGGCTCATTCCTGTCCTGGCGAAGAAAATTCTCTAAAAGAGGATAATAATAAAGGGCTTCATCCGTTTTCGGATCGCTGCCCTTTCGATACGCACCAATCCGGATCATGTCGGCCATGTCCTCATAGGTTGAAATCAGCATTCGGGCGCGACGGACCAGCGCGTTTTCTTCGTCGTTGTTGCAACCGGGCATCACGCGAGAAACGCTCCGCAAAATATGCACGGGCGGAAAGCGCCCCCGCTCTGCGATCGCCCGATCGAGTACGATATGCCCATCAAGAATTCCGCGTACGGCGTCGGCTATCGGCTCATTATGGTCGTCGCCTTCGACCAACACCGTGAACAATCCACTAATAGTTCCCTCACCCTTACGGCCAGGGCCGGCGCGTTCAAGAAGCTTCGGAAGCTCGGCAAACACGCTTGGCGTATATCCCTTGCTGGCAGGTGGCTCGCCCGCCGTAAGGCCGATCTCGCGCTGGGCCATTGCAACGCGTGTGATGCTGTCCATCAGGCAGAGCACATGCTTGCCACGGTCCCGGAAATATTCGGAAAGCGTAAGCGTAAGGTAAGCCGCTTGGCGACGAAGAAGCGGCGATTCGTCCGACGTTGCAACGACGATAACACTGCGGGCAAGTCCTTCCGGCCCCAGATAATCTTCGATGAATTCCTGCACCTCCCGGCCACGTTCACCAATAAGACCGATGACATTGATGTCGGCAGTTGAACAACGCGCCATCATCGACAGAAGGATAGACTTCCCGACACCAGAACCGGAAAAAATTCCCATCCGTTGCCCCTGGCAGCAGGTGAGAAAGGTGTTGATCGATCGAATGCCAAGATCAAGCTTGCCGCCCACCCGCTGACGCTCGTTCGCATGGGGCGGCGCCGCGCGCAAACGGTAGGCCATAGCGCCCTGAGACAAGGATCCGCGGCCATCGACGGGCTCGCCCATCGCGTTCACAACACGCCCCAGCCACCCGCTGGAAGGATAGACGACCGGCTCGGTATCCACCAATTCCGCCTTGCAGCCCAGTCCAACGCCATCCAGCGAACCGAAGGGCATAAGCAAGGCACGGCCATTGCGAAACCCAATAACCTCAGCAACAACCGCGCTTTTCTCCCGACCCAGAATCCGGCACCTGTCGCCGATGGCAAGGGCGTTCTGGACCCCGCCGATCTCGATCATCATTCCAAGGACGGCGGTCACGCGCCCATAGAGGCGATAGGGCGGAATCCGGTCAAACTCGGAAAATCGACCGTCCTCAGAAGGAATGGTTAACGGGATAGGATGCATATGATATGAAGGATTGCTCTCTTAGGGTGTCTCGAAGGACCATCCTAAGGGGGGTAGGCTTAAAGTTCCGTAAAAGACGATGGTCTGCATAAGGCGGGGGGGGGAAATGCCGATTTCCATAGTTAAGACCATCTTAACCCCTTCTGCACCAAAATCAGGGTTAGCAAAACCTTACTTCGTTAACCTGTCTTTAGGGAGGACAGTATGCGCGCGCTTTTAATTGAAGATGATTCCGTCATGGCATCCAATATCGAGATGATGCTTCGATCTGAGAATATCGTCTGCGACACAACCGATCTTGGTGAAGACGGTTTGGAAATCGGAAAGCTTTATGACTACGACATTATTATTCTCGACTTGATGCTTCCCGATATGGATGGCTATGACGTCTTAAAGCACCTTCGTTCCGCACGTATTGAAACCCCTATCCTCATTCTTTCCGGTCTTAGCGAACCAGGCGATAAAATTAAGGGTTTTGGCGTTGGCGCTGATGACTATCTCACCAAGCCCTTCGACAAAGGCGAAATGATTGCCAGGATCCATGCAATTATTCGGCGATCAAAAGGTCATGCCAGCTCTGCCATCACAACCGGGCAGCTATCCGTTAATCTGGATGCCCGCACCGTGGAGGCGAATGGAAAACCAATTCATCTAACCGGAAAAGAATATGGAATCCTTGAGCTTCTCTCCCTCCGTAAGGGGACAACTTTGACGAAGGAAATGTTCCTAAATCACCTCTATGGCGGCATGGACGAGCCCGAACTTAAAATTATTGACGTCTTTATCTGCAAACTTCGGAAAAAACTTTCTGCCGCACTTAACGGCAAAAATCATATCGAAACGGTTTGGGGACGTGGTTACGTTCTTCGCGATCCATTGGTAAGCGAAGAGGAATCCGAGAAAACACCTGCTAGCTCATCAAAACAAATGCCGGAAAAGCAAGTAAGAACCGCCAACGCTTAAAAGATACGTCACAGTTCCATCATAAAAATTTTTCGATAATTTTGGATAGAAAAAGCGCCGCCGTACAAATGGCTACGCTTGAGATGCTGTTTGCTGTGCAACCGGAGCCGACGACAGCGCCGCGACCATGCCAACAGCCCCATCCGAACCACCCATGCCATAGGCACCCCGGGCGCCCAGCATTGGCTTGAAGGAATCGGAAATACCAAGCACCGTTTCGGCCCCACCGAGAAACAATACGCCGTCACTTGCCATTCTCTTGCTGAGTTTTTCAAGCACCTGAATTTTCGTTGGCTGATCGAAATAGATCAATACATTCCGACAAAAAACGATGTCGAATGTCCCAAGAATAGATAAGTCACCAAGCAAATTCATGTGACGCAAGCTCACCATCTTGCGAATATCCTCATTAACCCGCCACCGGTTATCGTTCTCCTGAGAAAAATATTTAACAAGAAGTTGAATGGGAAGGCCGCGCTGCACTTCGAACTGCGTATAAATCCCCGTCCTTGCCCTCTCAAGGGACTCATCGGATATATCCGTAGCAACAATCTCGACCTCACGATTCCCAAGCTTTGCCACCTCCTCTTTAAGAATCATGGCGAGAGTATATGGCTCCTGCCCGGTGGCGGCGGCAGCGCACCAAATTCGTATTTTCTTTGTCCCGGGGCGATTTTCCAGCAAGGCGGGTAGAATGCTTTCCTGGAATATCTTGAACGGCTTTCCATCCCGAAAAAAGAACGATTCGTTTGTCGTCATCGCATCCGTAATCTCACGAATAAGCTCTTCATTCTTATCACACCGAATGGCTTCAACGAGACCATCCAGGCTTTTCAGGTTTCGCTGGCGCACAAACGGCATCAACCGCGCCTCAACCAGATATGCCTTATTGTCCGAGAGCACGAGGCCAGAACGCCGGTACAGAAGATCACAGAGATACTTGAAGTTTTTTGGAATCATCCGGCTCTTCCAGATGCCAGTTCATTGATATAGGTCGGAATCTCAACCAGAGGCAGGACGGTGCTGCATAGGCCTGTCGTCGCAACCGCCCCCGGCATCCCCCAAATGACACTTGTTGCTTCGTCCTGGGCGACCACGATGCCACCAGAAGCGATAATCTTCTCGCAACCTTTAGAACCATCGCGCCCCATGCCCGTGAGAATAAGGGCAAGCACGCGGCTGCCATACACCTCCGCAAGGCTTCGCAACATCGGATCGACAGCTGGYCGACAAAAGTTTTCAGGCGRCGTTTGYAAAAGGCGAATGCACTTCCCCTGCACATTTTTTTCTACGACCATGTGGAAACCTCCAGGCGCCATATATGCCTTGCCCGCCTCTACCCGCTCTCCATCAACCGCCTCGGCGCAGGGGATTTCACTGATCCGATTGATATGCGCGGCAAGAATAGCCGTAAAAGTCGGTGGCATGTGCTGCGTAATAAAAATCGGCAAGCCAAACTTGCCAAGGTTTTCCAGAACCGTGAAAAGCGCTTGCGGTCCGCCCGTCGAACTACCAATGGCGACGACCTGCGGCATATCAAGAGAAGGCTTGCGCAAAACGATCGGGGCATTCCCGTAGAGCCCCCCATCTTTTTCCTTCTTGACGACGAATTTTATGCCGGCAACGGCCTTTGGGGCGACCTGCTTACTGCGACGTCTGTTACCAAGGCCTCGGACCTTCTCAAGAAGTTCGCGCCCAAAATCCCCTGAAGCGCCGACGTCACTTGTCGCGGTTGGCTTTGGAATGTAATCCGCTGCCCCCGAGGAAAGGGCCCGCAAGCTTACCTCTGCGTTTTTCAGAGACAATGTCGAAGCGATAATGATCTGAAGTTTTGGATCCTGCTCAAGAAGCAGTGGCAACGCCGTCATGCCACCCATAACCGGCATCTCAATATCCAGAACAATGACCTCTATGTCATACCGGCCCAATGCCTTGATTGCCTGCTCGCCATTGGCAGCGGATGCAACGACGGTAATGTCACCACCTTTTTCAAGAATTTTCGTCAACAGACCTCGAATAACAACGGAATCATCCACCACCATCACACGATATGGCACCAAACTTCCGGCCGCCGAAGGGAGGGTGGGGCTGGGTTGAGCCAAGGTCGACATTAAAGAATTCCTGCCTGTTCAAATTTTGCTTGGAGAATTTCACTGTCAAAAGGCTTCATGATGTATTCGTTTGCACCCGCCTGTATGGCTGCCTGTATGTGCTTAATGTCGTTTTCAGTGGTGCACAAAACGACGATAGGACTATCCCCTCCTTCAAGCTTACGAAGCGCCTCCAGAAATTCGAGGCCATTCATGACCGGCATATTCCAATCAAGAAGGACGGCATCTGGCATAGCCTGCTTGCAAATTTCAAGCGCCTCACTTCCATTGGAAGCTTCTTTGCTTTTTAAGTTAAGCCCCTCAAGAATGCGCCTCGCGATTGTTCTAATTACTTTCGAATCATCAACTATCAAGCAAAGTTTCATATCCATCCTCCGCAAATATGCTGCGGTTTTTCGCTAAGCGGCTTCGGAATCTGTAAAGTCGAGAAGTTTACTCACGTCAAGGACAACCATAAGCTTTTCGTCCAGACAATAAATGCCAGAAGAAAGTTCCTTCCATAACGCATCTAATGTCGCTGGACTTCGCTCGTAAGTGTTGGCTTCAAGATTGAGAACTTCGCCCACGGAGTCGACAATCAAGCTGTAGAGTTCATTTTGATGGTCGACAACAACGCTCATGCTATCGCGAACATCGGATGGAGAAAGCCCWAGTCGTTTTCGAAYRTCAATCGCCGTRACAATRCGTCCCCGMAGATTTAAAACACCCGCCACCTCTGATGGYGCAAGCGGCACCCRCGTTAATTTCTGMGGYCCCAACACGTCTTGAATATCCAAAACCGGAAYACCGAACATCTGTCCCGCAATAAAGATGGTGACGAATTGTTTYTGATTGYYCGTCAAAYYTRACTCATCMGAGTTCYTGGAAYTATCTTTCGCGGTCATCATGCTGCACCTCGCACTGARTKCAGAGTTTGGGAAAGGCTGTGCAACAAGGCRTCCCGRTCAGATTTTGYGAYATAGTCAGAGAATCCAGCMGCCCGCCCACGCTCCATRTCTTGCTGCGTTGCATGGGAGGAAAGCGCAACCAACGGCGTATTCTKCCATGGGCCTTCCTCWTGAACCGTTGCCGCGAATTCGAAGCCRTCCATRCCMGGCATTTCGATATCGCTWACAATAACGTCAAATCCCTGGCCGGATTCCCGTAAACGCAGCGCCTCATCCGCACTTGCAACTGACGTAACTTCATACCCTGCCACGGTAAGCAACGGCGTAAGCAGATTGCGGAAAAATGGGCTATCGTCCACAAGAAGAATGCGCCGGGATACACCCGAACTTCCATAAGGCGCATCTTCCGCACTGTCGAACCAATTCTCGAAAGCCATGGTCAGGAAGTGATAAACATCGATAACTTCTGTTGCCTTCCCACCGATAATCGCACTGCCAAGCGTGCCCGCATGTTTGCTGACATGCTCAATTTTCAGGTGGTCCTCGACAATATCGAGTATCTCGTCCACCACCAGGCCCACCGACTGGTTGTTGTCGGAAAAAACCAGCACCGGTTGACGCCCCTCACGGGCCATGTCGACGTCGGAACTTAGTGGAATCAGCGGCATCAACTGGTTGCGATATTGCACCATTGGCATGCCATTCGATTCCTCGATCGTATCCGTGTCGATTTCCTCAAGCCGTGCAACGAGTTCCAACGGCACCGCTTTTGGCGCTTTCCCGCCTGCGCGGAAGAGAAGAAGGGACGTGCGCGTTTCCTCTTTTTCCACATCTGAGATCGTTTCAACCTCATCCTCGTGCGTTTCACCCACCCGATTTTCACCAGACGCATTAGCGATACCATTCGGATCGAGGATCATGACGACACTCCCGTCTCCCAAAATCGTGTTTCCGGAAAACATGCCAATATCACGAAGCATGGGCGTTACCGGCTTAACGACGATTTCTTCCGTATCAAAAACCTGGTCAACGACGATTCCAAACCTGTAAGTGCCCACCTGTGTCACGATGACAAAACCCTGATCTTCCAAATGATGATTGGCAATTGCATCACTGCTTTCGCTCACCTCCTGTTCGCCTGAACCGGCGACTTCATCCGATTCTACCTTTTTCAGCTTTAGGAGATCCCCAAGCACGACAAGCGGCAACAGCCGGTCACGCAGCCTAAGAACAGGTGTCTCATGAATATTTTCAATTCTGTGTTCGGATCGCGCCGATGGGCGAACAAGCTCTAGAACGCTGATCTGAGGAATGGCGTAACGCTCGCCGCGGCATTCCACGATCAACGCTGAAACAATTGCTAGAGTCAGGGGAATTTTGATAATAAAATTTGTGCCTTTTCCCTCCTTCGACCGCATTTCAACCGTGCCGCTAATCCGTTCAATGTTTGTCCGCACGACGTCCATGCCGACCCCACGGCCGGATACATTGGTGACCTTCTGTGCGGTCGAAAACCCAGCCTGAAAAACATATTGCAGGATTTCCTGGTCTGTCTTTTCATCAATTTCCGCCTGCGTGGCCAACTGCTTGGAGATAATCTTCTCTTTTACCTTGTCGATAGCGATGCCGTTGCCGTCATCTGTAATTTGGATGATGACATGACCACCCTCATGGTAAGCATTCAGCGTGATCGTTCCCGTTGCGGATTTACCTGCCTTCAGACGTTTTTCTGGCACCTCGATACCGTGGTCGCCGGAATTTCGGACCATATGCGTTAGCGGATCCTTGATAAGCTCCAGAATCTGACGATCAAGTTCCGTGTCCGCACCGATCATCTTCAGTTCGATCTTCTTTCCCAACTCAAGCGAAAGATCGCGAACGATCCTTGGAAGTTTTGACCATGCGTTTCCGACCGGCTGCATGCGGGTTTTCATCACCCCTTCCTGCAGTTCCGTCGTAACGTGGTTCAGCCGCTGTAGCGGTACCGTGAATTCACTATCGCTTACTCCGCGCACCATCTGAAGAAGCTGATTGCGGCTGAGAACCAGTTCGCTAACCATCGTCATCATATTTTCAAGCAGCGATACATTTACGCGAATGCTTTGCGGGGCAGCAGGTGCCTTTTTGGAAGAGGTTGCTTTGGATTCGGCCGCCGAGGAGGATTTCTCTTCAGGCAATGGCGTGGGCACGTCTTCCTGAATCTCCGCTATTTCGTCTTCGACCGCCGCCGGCGCGTCCACAATCGCCTCTTCAAACGAGATATCCTCTAAGAGTTCCGCCGTGGCCGCCTCGGCTGTCTCTTCGGTTGTTTGCCCGCCGCCTTCGGCAAAGATATGAAGACGCTGAATAAGCTCCGAATCATCACCATCCGGCTCCGCTTCCGTTTCCGCAAGCGTGGTCAGCAAATTTTTGATCGCATCAAGGGATTCGAAGATGAGGGTTACGGCCTCTGGCGTAACCTGCAGATCGCCGTCACGAAATTTCCCGAGCACATCCTCAGAGGCATGCGCGACACGCTCAAGGTGTGGCAGCCCAAGAAAGCCGCACGTGCCTTTGATCGTATGTACGAGACGGAAAATCCCCCCTAGCAACTCCGGATCACTAGGGTTCTTTTCAAGTTCTACAAGGTCCCCATCCAGATCGGAAAGGCTTTCCGTCGTTTCCGTTAGAAACTCGCTAAGAAGATCATCCATGATTTGTTTCCCATCCTCTATGGGGAGAATGGCGAATATCCCATTCCCTCCATAAACCCTTTAACTGCTGCTATAAGCTGGCAACAATAGGTTAAAAAGCTATAAAGCCTGGGAAGGAACGCGTCCTGTTAACTAGCCTTTACGCGTATTTGTCACCCTTAGCGTGACCGACCCGGAATTCGGCAGGACAGCAAGGGAAAACCCATATTTGCGAACGAGAAGAGCAAGAAAACAGGCTGGTGCAATGCGCGGCGTCAGCTTCTCTGGCAGAAGATCGAAGTGAAGCGCGGAAACGATCTCATCTTTAAGGGCGGCGTCTTCGCCTCGTGCCGTCACTTCAAAAATATTTTTGTCCACATGGCAGACGGGCACGACCGACACGGCCCCCCCCCTTGGGAGGGCCTCTGAAGCAATCAACGCCATGTTCAAAAGTAGCTTCACAGCACCCTTTGCCACTGGCCCCGATGGGGCAGCTTCCGCAGCCTGCCAATCAAGAGCGACGCGCCCTTCCTTCAAAAATCCGTCCAAGAGTCCCTTCCCTTCTTCTAAGGGAAGCATCTCCGTCGAACCACTGGCTTGGCCAAATGCCACACGGAAAAAACGCAGCCGGCAGGATGCCTCGACCGAGCTTTTTATCAAAAGGCCAAGGATCTCCTTTTCCATTTCCGGCTCGTTTTCTGCCAATAGCTCAAGGCCATTATGGATTGCCCCAATCGGGCTCACAAGATCATGGCAAAGGCGGGAACAAAGAAGTTCCACAAGCCTAAGCTCCTGTTCCGTCTCCGAAGACATAATCCCTTTCCTATCCCCACCTAAGCCCAGAGAGGTGTATGATATAGAACAAAGGCCTGTGGGAAGCCTCCAAAATGCATTTTATCATACCAGGCACGCGCGTTCGTCATCCCACCCAACCGGATTGGGGCGTTGGTCAGGTGCAGTCCGTCGTCAGGGACCGGATTACCGTTAATTTCGAGCACGCAGGCAAAGTCCTTATCAATGCTGCCGTGGTCGACCTGATCGCTGTAACGGAGGAAAACACCCATATCGACGGCAACCCGGCCATAAGGTGAAGACCATTGCAACCTCCCTCTAACATCGCTCGAAAAAAAACAGGGCATGGCATTACGCTTTCTGTCCTTCTCCACCTTTCCTTTCTTCTTCCCTTCATCGTCATTGCGTTTCCAGTTCTTCGTTTTGCGAAGGAATTACCGCCGACTGAAGAATTAGCAAAAGAGCTGTCGCCGGCTGAAGAGTCAAAAGCGCCCTCCTCGCTTGATGAGGTTGATGCCATGATGGTTGATATCCTCTCCTTTTCTGAAAACGAGCCGGAAAGCCTTGCACCCAGCAAGTTCCTTGGCATCAATGGAACACGGCAAACTCTGGAGTTTGAAGAAGACGCGCCGGACAGCGTTCCGCGGACAGATCTCGTGGAATCCCTTGAACCAGCAAAGGAGGCAGAAAAAGAAATCGCCGCGAAGGAAGAACGAGATGGCGAAGCGAAAGCGCCGTTGAAGAAAGCGACCGAGGAACGGCCGGCGCAGCACGAACAGGCGCAGCGCGAACAGACGCAGCGCCCACCTTCCATAGAGTCCATCACCCAGGAAGAGGAAAAGGCCCAGGAAACTACGGAACCTGTCCAAGCGGGCACCGAAACGGCGACGGCAATGGGGGAAGCCATTCTATCACGCAAAGCGTCTTTAAAGACGCCCGCCACTGCCATGTCAGAACCAGCGAAAGCCCCCGCCACGTCAGAACCAGCGGAAGCTGTCGCGTCAAAACTTCCCCCTGCCACCGGCGAAGAACGCACGCTCATTTCCGCGTCGGACGACGTAGTGTCCTCGCCCGAAGCTGCCCATCATCTCGGGCAAAAAAAAACGACGGCCCCCGAAGGACCGCTTGGCGAACTGCTGCAAACCATGCGTGAACGCAATTCACGCCTTGACCGGGCGCTTCGAGATGCGCCTGAAGAGGAACTCAGAAAATTCCGAGTGCAAAGCATTCTTCGTTTACAAGACGCCGCCGCGCAGGGCTACGCCCACGCACAACATGGCCTGGCTGAGATGCTCATGCGGGGAACCCCTGGAGAAATACCGGAAGAGGCAAAAAAACTGCTAACGCGCGCCGCCAAATCTGGCTACGTCGAAGCCCAGGTTCTCCTTGGCTACCTTGCCGCAAGCGGCAAAAGCGAGAAACGGGATCTTGCCGAAGCACTTGCCTGGATTCAGCTTGCCGCAGAGCGCGGTCACAAGACGGCACGTTACGGGGCAAAGAGGCTGGAAAAACTCCTGACAATCGAAGAAATCATTCAGGCCCGTCAACGCACCCAACGCTATCGGTATTTTGAAACCTCTGTCACCCCCGCCGTTACTGGCATTGATGACGAGCGGACACCGGATGAAGTCCTGCGCGACGCCTCCGCAGCGGGCAACGCAGAATTGGTACAAATCATGCTGGCACGTGGGGCAGACCCGAATGCGATCGACGATTCTGGCCGATCTGCACTTATCAACGCCGCCTGGCGTGGGCGCAAGAAGGTCATAGAATTGCTACTTGAAAAGGGGACCGATCTTACCATCCGCGATCGTGAAGGCCTGTCGGCAATCAATTGGGCGGGTGTCAACGGCCACTCAGACGTCATTTACCTTTTGGGAAAGGCGGGCGCCAATCTGAACAACCGCGACAACGACAACCTGACCCCCCTCATGCGGGCAGCGTGGAACGGTCATACAAAGGCTGTCGCTGCGTTGCTGAGTGAGGGTGCCAATCCAAACCTTCAGACGCCCTCTGGAAAGAGCGCTCTCGATTTCGCAGACAAAGAGGGTTACACGCTAATCCAGAAAATGCTGCAAAAAGCCATTCAACCCTGACTGCCCCATCGTTTCAGCTAGGGACTGACGCACACATATTGCTTCGATATACTGTTTTACCTCTGCAAGTCAGGCGTTTGTTCCGGTTCTGAGTGGATCATATGAAATTCCAAAAAATAGCCTTTTCCGCCTCTAGCGCGCCCACGGCTCAAGACGCCCTCGCCCAGCTACAGGCGCGCTACGATCATGTGCCGCCAGAAGAAGCAGACGTTATCGTCGCATTGGGAGGCGATGGTTTCATGCTGGAAACCCTCCATAAGCATATGGATATGGGCAAGAAAATCTATGGCATGCATCGTGGAAGCGTCGGCTTTCTGATGAACAGTTATGAGGAAGAAGACCTCCTTGAGCGATTGAATGCGGCGAAACCGACAACGCTTCACCCACTACGGATGCTGGCGAAGGATATTCATGGCGTTAATCACGAAACCCTTGCCATTAACGAAGTGTCCTTGCTTCGAGAAACACATCAAACGGCGAATATCCGTGTAAGGGTGGATGGCGTCGTCCGTATCGACGCGTTGATTTGCGACGGCATTCTTGTTTCGACGCCAGCCGGAAGCACTGCCTACAATCTTTCTGCGCATGGCCCAATCCTTCCAATTGGCGCCATGCTGTTGGCGCTTACACCCATTAGCGCCTTCCGGCCACGCCGATGGCGAGGCGCCCTTCTTCCTCATTCCGCGAAGGTTTCTTTCGAGATAAACGAGGCGGACAAACGTCCAGTCAGCGCCGTCTCCGACTTCACGGAAGTCCGTGACGTCACCGAAGTACATGTAACCGAGGACAACAAGCAAACGCTTATACTTCTTTTCGATCCCGAGCATAATCTTAACGAACGGATTTTAAAGGAACAATTTTTGTCCTGAAGCTAAGGCGAAGATAGCGTGAAACAACCAACGATTTGCGGGAATAGCCTGAAAATTCTGGAGCGTCTGATCTCCTTCGATACAACCAGCAGAAAATCGAATCTGGACTGCATCGACTTCATACGCTCCCATCTTTCCGAGTTTGGCATCAAGAGCGAACTCAGCTTCAACGATGAGAAGACGAAGGCAAATCTTCTGGCCACCCTAGGCCCAGCAGAGCATCCTGGCGTTCTGCTTGCCGGGCATACCGACGTTGTTCCCATCGATGGCCAAGATTGGAAAACAAACCCCTTCCGAATGCATGAGTACGACGGGCGGCTCTACGGTCGTGGCACCGCCGATATGAAGGGCTTCCTCGCGATAACCCTGGCGCTGGTTCCAGAGCTTCTGGAGATTGCGAGCTCGGCCCCCATTCACCTTGCATTCACCTATGACGAGGAAGTTGGCTGCCTTGGTGTGCAACGGCTTATCCCCCAAATCGAGCGCCTGCCCATAAAACCCATAGCCTGCGTCATAGGCGAGCCCACGGAAATGCGGGTCGTCATCGGCCATAAAGGAAAAACAATCCTTCATTGTGAAGTGCGCGGTCTGGAGTGCCATTCCTCCCTCGACGAAGGCGTGAACGCCATCGAATTTGCCGCCGAAATCGTCACCACGCTTCGCGCCATCGGTCGTCGTCTTTGTGAAGATGGCCCCTTCGATTCCGGATTTAATCCTCCCCACACGACCATCCAAACGGGTGTTATCCATGGCGGCACCGCCGTAAACATTCTTCCCAAGGCGTGTGATTTTTGGTTTGAATTTCGCTGCCTTCCCAACCAGCCTCCGGAAGCCCTAATCGACGAAATAAAAACGCATATCGAACGGGACCTCCTCCCGAAAATGCAGGCCCGCTCTACGGAAACAGGCATCTTCCTGGACGTGATTTCCGACATCCCAGGCCTTCAAACCCCGGAAGAGGCGGACGTGGTCGCACTTGCGAAGAACGCAAGCGGGGGAAACGCGACGGAAAAAATAAGCTTTTGCACAGAGGGAGGCGTTCTTCAGGAAGCCGGCATTCCGACCGTCATTTGCGGTCCAGGAAGTGTGGAACAGGCCCACAAACCCGACGAGTTTGTAACGGTTGCACAACTCAGACAGGCAGAACGTTTCCTTCGCAGCTTTGTTAGAGCTGCCCTCCTCTATCGATAGGGAGCCGCGCCACCATAAAAAAAACGGGGATAACTCCCCGTTTTTTTTATTTCCAATTTCCAGGATGTTTAGGCATTTTCTGAAATAATCACAAGAGGTACCGGCGACATGCTTAGAATCTTTGCAATAACATCACGAATTTCCTGCGTGCAGACGGTTGCCTTCATTTGTTCCTGGTCATTGTAATAAAGTTCAGCAATCCGATGGAATGGAGCAGGCGAACCATCCACCGTGCCAGTGACCTTATAAGCCTTTAAGGATTCACACGGAATTTTCATCGCCATTGGAACAATATCGTTTACCCACACGTCTTCAAAGGCATCCACATCTGGCTGCCGCGGGAAGCAAATCGTCAATTTTACCGGCGGCCGCGCCTTCCCAGCGACTTCATCCAGGGCTAGATCCGATTCAAGAATCATAAGGCTGGGTGCCCCACCCGTCGAAATCTCCATGGCATGTCCGATGGCTTCCTTCGCTGCGCTCGAACCCGCCGCAACCTCAAGGGAAGCCAGGTCGTCGAAATGCAACTCGGCGGTCAGATAATAGGGTGCCCCCTCACCACTCATCGCCCGAATTAAATCAATATGCGGGAAAAGAAATGAAATCACCGAATCGGGGACAAGCCGACTTTTCATAAGAGCGCTAAGGATCGGCTTTGCCAAACCGCGCGGAATCGTGCTGACCACTTTGTTAGCACGAAAAAGCTTTGCCCCAAGCTTCTTGGCGAGAGGAACGTGTTCTTCCATATAGACTTTATCAAATGAGGCGGCGTTCTTCGGCTTCGGGTAGAAGACCATCAAGGAGTGTGCAAACTGGCCATCCGCCTTAACCATTTTGGCGCCACGGTATTTACGAAGCTCCTGTACATCCAGGTCCCACCAACGTTCGCCACGATAGCGAAGGAGAATTTCGCAGAGTTCCCGCTCAATCTGCAAGTAATCGTGAACCGGCATGATCGGAGGACGGTAGCGCTCCCGAAATTCTTCGACGACACTCTCAAGCTTGATGATATCGTCCGCTTCTTTAGCCTGCTTTATGTAGTTCTCACGAACTGGATCGAGTGCCTCGCCCCGTGTCGTTTGCGTCAGAAGATCATTGGATGCCATTTTTTCAGCTTTTAGCTTGGCAAGATGCTCCTCCATTTTCGCTTCAACCCAGCGATAATCGCCGCTTCGTTCCTTTGGGGGGCGCGAGTTAAATCGCCAGTCCACAAGGGCATCCGTCAGCTTTTCAAGGCTATCGTAGCTTTGAATCTTCGGCAGCCATTTTTCCCGATATTTGCTTTCAGCCGCCACAGTTATCTGCGCCATAACGTACTCCAATTCACCTTCGTGCCAGAGAAAGGCACAGTCATATCAAAATGGTCTTTCCGCGAACCAACACGGCACCTAAAAACAAGAGCTGTTTTACGTGTCTTTCTTTCCTACACTTTTTTTCATTTTTTTCTCGCCTTTATCTACAGTCGGCGGATTTGTCGTTGCCACTTTGGCCAAGCAGCAAACGGGTGCTTTCAAAGTGATGAAGCGGAGAGGTGAAATTCCGGAAGCCGGCGCAATATAGGTCCGCTATTGCGGAAGGCCTCGGCGCCCCTCCCAAATCTACGCCAACTCTGGTCCCTGAATGCTTATCGGATGCCTCCAACAGGTTAGCCAGCAATCTTCGGCTTAAAGAATAGAGAGCAGCCCTTGGATGGTGTGAGAGAAGGCCAGCGGCTACATATTCTTCCAGGACTTCATCACCAAAGAGTATTTCTGCCGGATAACCACGCGCTGTACGAATAAGTTCGTAAAGATCAACCCACAGCACCGGATCGTCCAACAACAATTCTTCTGCTGAATGCAGAATCTCCGGATTTCGAATAACAGCACCAGCCTGCATATTACCTATACGTTCGGCGGTTTTACGAAACGCACACAACTCGCGTACGTCCGTGATGCCATTCACAAGCACTGTCACCTGCGTGTGGCCGCTGTCTTTCGCGGCACTACCAATCGCCCGCAAAAAAGCCTCGACAAGCCGCGGCGCACCCAGCGGTAGCAGGAGATACGGGGAGAGGGACGGCCAGTCCGAGATCAGACGCCGGCACTCATTGCTTGCAAGATTTGGAAGGCGAATATCAACGGGCATGCCTGCGGACGCCTCAAAGAAGGCGCGGCATACGTCGTAGGTCGGCTCCTCGAAACGTTTTTCGACTTTGTCAGATGACGCAGAGACGTCGGCGCTAAGAGCACCAACGGCATCAATAAAACCATCTACAACGCCACCGGAAACAAGCAGCTCCCGCAAGGGCGTGACGCCAATACCGTGGGCTTTTCGCTGTACCACCGAAGCCGCTTCATCGACGTTGCATGCTGTGATCCAGACTTTCGCCTTGGAAGCGGTGTCCGCCCATTCAAGCAAATGCGCAAGCGCGCCACCTTCTACTTCCACCTCCCGCAGGGGAATGACGCCGGAATAAATATCTCCGCTTTCGCCATCGATAGAAATCTTGTCACCTTCGGCGAATTTCCGGCCATCAACCCCAAAGGTTTTTGCGTCCGGATTAATGTCCATGTCTGAACAACCAACGACACAGGGTTTATCCAACGCACGCGATACAACGGCGGCATGGCTTGCCGCCCCGCCCCGTCCCGTCACGATGCCCTGCGAGACCAACATGCCGCGCACATCGAGAGGGCTTGTGGTTGGCCTGAGGAGAATAATGGCCTCCCCCGTTGCCGCCCGCTCTGCCGCCCGATCCGAATCAAGCACGGCGCTGCCGCTAGCATGCCCTGGCGAAGCACCGATTCCTTTGGCTATCAAAGCGCCGTCCTTAACCGCAGCCTCAAGGGCGTCCGGGTCAAACTTTGGCCGCAAAAGCCGCGATACCTGATCTGCCGTGACACGGCCAAGCGCATCACTCTCACTGATGACTTTGTCCTCAACAAGATGCGTCGCGATGGAAACGGCAGCTGCCGCTGTTCGCTTTGCCGGTCGCACTTGCAACATATAAAGCTTGCCATCTTCGACTGTGAACTCGATGTCCAGAGCATCCCGGTACAAACTTTCCAGTGTGGCCCCAAAGTCGATGAGTTCTTTTCTAAGCCCCGGGTCCATCGCATCTGGTTCGGAAAGCGAAGCTGGCGTTACCGTCCCAGCAACAACTTCTTCACCCTGACCGCCGCTTAAATATTCCCCATAAAGTTCATGCACGCCGGTAATCGGATTTCGCGTAAAAGCGACGCCGGATCCAGAATTCTGATTTAGATTTCCGAATACCATGGCCTGCACAACAACCGCCGTGCCGAGATCATCTGGAATTCCGTGATGGTTACGATAGGTGTTCGCGCGCGGTGAATCCCAGGAATCGAACACGGCCTTAATCGCGTGGTCCAGCTGCACACGCGGCTCTGTGGGGGGCGGCACTTCGCCCTGGTTCTGGATAGAGGCAAGAACCGCATTCTCAAAGCTATTCAGGGAATCTTTCGTGCATTTTTTCGCAGCTTCCTCACGCATCGTCTCCGTCTCTTCTTCGAGAAGCAACGAATCCAACCCAAGAACGATATCCGAATACATGCTCCAGAAGCGGCTCCAACTATCCACAGCAAAAGCCGTGTCGCCGGAAATTTTGGCAAGGCGGGTGACGGAATTTACATCCAGCCCCAAATTCAGGATCGTATCCATCATGCCCGGCATGCTGACCTTCGCGCCCGACCGGACGGAAACCAGCAGAGGCGAACCGTCCCCAGCAAAACTTTTTCCCGTTGCCTTCTCCAAACGACCCAGGGCCGCGTCAACCTGTTCTTTCAACCCGTCTGGAAGCTTTCCACCACCATCTCGGTACGCAAGATAGGCGTCCGTTCCGATAACAAACGCGGGTGGCACCGGAAGTCCCTGCGCAGCCATTCGCGCAAGGCCCGTGCCCTTGCCGCCGAAACGGTCAAGGTCCGTAGCATCAAGGTCGGCAATGTCCCATACGAATTTATCAGCAGGCATGCGTGTCAATCCTCCACCGTATCGCGGGGCTTACCAAGAACGGCGAGGATGTCCTCGTGAAACTCAAACCATACATTATGCATGGAATCGGTCGTCGGGCTGCTGACATAGCTATGATCACCCTGATCGACGCGCGCAAGCGCAGCCGCAAAGCGATCAGCATAAATCTGGTAGCGA
This sequence comes from Rhodospirillaceae bacterium, assembly GCA_002746255.1. Taxonomy (NCBI): domain Bacteria; kingdom Pseudomonadati; phylum Pseudomonadota; class Alphaproteobacteria; order Rhodospirillales; family Rhodospirillaceae; species Rhodospirillaceae bacterium. The sequence goes on from NVWO01000011.1 coordinate 42,883, forward strand.
GGGATTATGTCTATTGCCTGGGACAGCGCCTTAATCAGACGCTCGACAGTACGGGTAAGTCTACCCAGTGTCGCGTCATCACCGCTTTGCTCGGCTTGCCAGTCGCTCACCAATTTTAGGAATTGCGTATTAATGATCTCGAAGCGGTCGTACCAGCCAACCAAGTCCTGATTCTGGCGCTGTTCGCTGTAGGTTTCAGTGTAAAACTCAAGAACGGCCCGTGTGCCATCCTCCTGCAGCATGTATTGGCCTCCCAAATCCAACAAAAGGCCGTTTGCAACGGCCTCATCGACCAAGGCGCGTGCAGCATCAACTTCCAGTCCGGCACATTCGGCAAGCGCATTAACAGTGGCCATTTTCCGGAGGTAAACTGCATTCAGGGCTTTAAACGTTTGCTCATTAATCATCGGATTATCTTCTCTTTCTCCTGTCTCAATCGAAGGAAGCGTCGCAGTTGCCTTTTACATCAACCGCGACGCTATGCTCGTTGGCCCATCCTTTTCAAAAGTGAGCCTCAACACCCGGGGTAAGCCTATCCCGTCAACCTTGTCAGACCCGGAAGTTACTTTCCGCCATCACCGTTTTCAAATGCAGCGCCTAAGCCTTACATACTCCCGAAGGTCGATTTTTCACAAATGCGCAGACGAACCCGCCAATGTCCTAGTAGTGGTGATACTTCGATCCACGGATATTGGCTTTATCGGAAAAGCGCAGATAACCCTCACCGGAAAAGATTTTCTGAGGCACGGTCGTCTGAACAAAATTACGTTTGGTAATTTCATATGAGTAATTCGAAATCCGCTGATCGATTTCCCATAAGTTGCAGTCTTTATTGAAGTAATCGTACATCCCGGCTTTACGCATATACGGGATGATCATCTCGATATAATAGCTGTATATGCCGTTCAGGCACAGTTCCGGACGAGACATCTTCGCCGTCTTTTTATACATATTAAAGGTCGCCTGCTGGATCTTCTCGAGATATTTGTCCACTTCCATAATCGGCAAGCTGTAGACATCGCTCATCGGCGTATCGTGCTGTTCACGAACAAAGATCGCGCCACCGGTAACCGCTTCAATATAGTTTTTTGGAACCGTAAAGGTTGTCGAGATATCGTTCACACGAATCTCTTCCAGCCCCATAAGCTCCGGATCGATCAAAATCATCAGCGTAAAGCAATGTGGCAAGCCTTCGCACACGTCGCTCCAATGATACAGGTCTTCATTCACGAAAAGATCGCGGACAATCAGGATGCGCCCATCCGGCTGCAGATAAGGCCCTGTGTCCCCAAGTCCCAGGCGGCAATCGTAATGGTCGAAGAAAGCCAGCAATTCCGCCGCCGCATTGAAGGCCATAAATTTGTTGCCCACGTCCGATCCTGGCTCAAAGTCCACACACTGGGTTAAAAGACCATCGAGAAAGTCCTTCTCGTGGATTTGGCAACGGAACCGGTCCTGAGAGTTGAAGAGCCAGCCATCTTGACGCTTGCCCCATAGAATCCGCTGCATGAATTTAAGGATGGTGTTGCTTTCCGCAACATAATCGTCCGGCTGAATTGCCTCGAGCGCCAACAGGCCGCAACGGCCCATGCCAAAGGTAATCGCGCCAAGACACCAGTCATGCACGCAATTGACCTTCGTGCCGATCTCACGGCGAGAGCTGGCACCAATGTCCATAACACCCTGCGCCCCGATCTCATCGGTAATCTTCATCATGAATTCCGGATAACGGTAAAATTCGTGCATGGTAGACAGAATTTCATATTCCTGACGTGGAATCATGCCGGAAACGCCTTCCGTCGCTCGCATGACAAGAACGTCCCAAATATTCCATGCCAGATAATCGTTGAGATCGTTCAGCTCAGGAACCGTGAATTCATCCTTGAGAACGTCCTTCTTCGTAACCTTCTCCATAACCTTGGTGCTCATGCGCTGTTTCATGAGCCGGTCGCCAAGAATGCCGTCCGGTATAGGGTCCATATCCGTAAAATTACCGGTGTATTTCAGATCCTGAAAGCGAAGCCCATCGTCATTGGGCTCATAGCGTTTCTGCCACTGCGCCTTAGCTTTTGCAGCTTCAGCCATGTTGTCTACCTCCTGAAAAATTTCTGCTCGCGATTGCTGTCTTGCTCAAAATCCATGGCCGATGTTAGTCGGTAACAACCTTGCCAACATCGTGATCGCTGCAATCCAGGCTAACCGTCGTGCCATCCAGCTTCGAAACGATCTCATCAAAATGCTCCTCCCCCGTTTCCCCGGCAACGTAGCGGGACTCGGTGTCATGCAAATTGATCGTCATGACGCACGGAATCTGGAACTCCCGGGTCAGAATCCCTAAATGGGATTCCGGTGCACCCGACATTGTGATCACACCAATGGCACCCATGCTAAGCGCCGGCGCAAGAAACGTCGTGGTTCCACCCCGAACAAGCAGGATGTGCTCTTTCAACTTACCGCTTTGGATGAGTGCAATCACCGCCTGCGGATCGGCAAGATATTTCACAACGCCGCTTGGCTTTTTATCCGTGTTGAAGGTGTTAAATCCCTCGGCTATTACTGGCATCTCTAGCTTCCCTCGCTTTTAATCCGACTTTGACTTTTAAAATCAGTACATATTCTAAACACCCCCTCCCGCTGGTTTTGCGGGAAAGGCCGGTGATTTATAGGCGCCAATTTAAAACGCCTATGGACGAGGCTGCGGGACCGGAACAACCAACGCAACGAAACACTCGCCACAGGCTGCCTCTTGTCGGACGCAAATACAGGAAAGGATGTTGCGACCCCCCTTACCCCTTGTTGTCTGCCCCTTTATTGAGGTTGAGGCTTCTTATTTTTTTACAGATTTTCCGGAGAAAAAGCCAGCCATCTTTTGCCCGGGACCACAGACCCGCCCAGCTTTGTTCCATATATATAACAGGCACTTACCACCCCACTGGCTAATTTAGGTATTCCACGGCCATGGCGTGCCACCGTTTAATCCCCACCCACGATGGTTAAAGCCCTCCCTGGAGCAGATAGTCCATGTGCATAAAGTCCATGACCCCGCCATAGGCCTTTCGTCCATCCATTTCGTATTCCAGCATTGTGTAAAACCCCGGAACGTTTGGAAGGTAATACCAAGGGTAGGTCGCCATCGCCTTGCCTATGTAATGGAAGGTTTTTCCACGAATATCTTCGACTGTAACATCAAGCCCCATGGTGTAGAAACCATCCCGCTCCGTTACCCGCCCCTTGCCGTCAACCAGGCCATAGGCTTTTCCATCCTCCATCACATAACCATGAGCCAAGGGCCCGTAGTCGCACGATGCCCGCGGATCAATCGTAAAAATCGAATGGATCGCCAAATCACGTCCAAAGTGAACGTTTCCCCAAGCCATATGGCCCGAACGCGATTCGGGCCTCGGCCCCCAGCTGTGATCCATCGTCGAAACAATGTCGATGGGATAAACCTTCCCACGCAATTTCAACTCTCCCCGGATATGCCCGGTATGGTCAAAATGGCAATTATAGGCCGTGCCAAAGCCCTGATGCTTGGCAAGCTCGCCTTGCGAGCGCCTGGCCGTGATGGGATCCATTTCAGGGTCGGCAATATCGTAAGGCGGCATCAAGCCTTCATAGGTGAAATGCAATTCCGTTCCATCCCGCCCAACGTAATCCACCTTGTAATCCATCGGCGGCTTCGTGACCTCAACGGAAAGACCGCTAGCCAGCGCATATTTCCCAATCTGGGCATCTTTAGGAATTGGAAGGTGAACATAAAAATCGTTGTGGAGCGCTTCGTAAGGGTGGCTGCAAAAACCCTGCACCACAAAACATTCGTAAGCACAATCCCGTGAGGTTTCCGGAAAAGGGCATAAACAACAATCATGATGTTTTCTTCCGGAATATAGATCGTCCAGGCGTTGGTTTCCGCCCAGTAAAGCGCGTCTTCCTTGGAAGTCGGCTCATGAAAGAAAAGTGCGTCATTTTCCGTGATCATTGTTTTCCCCCTCTACTGCTTTTCCACTTGCCATAAGAAAGCAGAAAGCCGCCATCGAAATTCGATGGCGGCTTTCAAAACAATTTATTCGACCCGGGGCTGCATAACCCTCAAGCCATACCTAGCACTAAAATTTAGGCCGGTCCGGGCGGGTCATGTAAGGCATGGCCATAAAGTCCTGACATTCGCCATAGGCTTTGCGACCGTCGGTCAGGACAACCTCGTTAAGAGATTGATAGCCGCAGACACTCGGCCATGCCTGCCAAGGATAACCGGTCAGGGCCTTGCCCTTGTAGCCGAAGGTCTTGCCGCGAATATCCGTAACTTCGACTTCGAGTTCTTTCTGCTGATAGCCATCACGCTTCAACGCCCGGCCCGTGCCACTGACCAAGCCGTAGCACTTTCCGCCCTCCATGACATAACCATGGGCGAGAGGCCCGTAATTTACCGGGTCCTTATTGGGATCAATCTGGAAAATCGTATGAATGGCAAAGTCCGGATCGGCATGGACATGGCCCCACGTCATGTTGTGGGCATCGAATTCCGGCCGTGGACCCCAGCTGTGATCCATCGTCGAAATCTCGGAAATCTCGTATTCCTTGCCATGCACCTTCACAACACCCGTGTAGCGCCCGGATTGATCAAAATGATGGTTGTAGGCAGTCCCAAAACCCTGGGCATCTGCAAGCTCTCCGCTCGTGCTTTTCTTGGTAATCGGGTCCATCTCAGGGTCGGCAATGTCGTAAGGCGGCATCAGGCCTTCGTAATGAACATCAATTTCCATCGCGCCATCTTCGCTGCGATATTTGATGTCGTAATCCATCGGTGCCTTTGTTGCTTTTACGTGAAGTCCATTCGCAAGGGAATAATCTCCAAGACGCGCCTCTTTTGGAATCGGAAGATACACCTGGTAATCGTTGTGCAGGCATTCCGTTGCATCCCTGCCAAAGCCCTTGACCGCAAAGACGTTCGATAGCACCAAATTAAATTGCTTGCGGAAGATCAGGTAGACACCGATCGTAATCTCTTCCTTCGAATTGTAGAAGCCAAAGAAATTCGTCTCCGCCCAATGCCGATTGTCGTCTTCCCCCGATGGCACATGGAAATCCATCACGTCCTTTGCCGAAATCATTGCTTCATCTCCTGATAAAATTAGCTTGTGATATTTTTAATCGGTTTACGGATCGCAAGCTACCCTCTATTGCCGGAAACTCACGCATTTGATCGAATTTTCGATTCAGGCGCTTCTCCGGATGATGTTTGGCATGCTGACCACGTCCTGACATTCCCCATAGCCGATACGCCCGTCCATGTTCCATTCCATAAGGGTCGCAAAGTCACATGTGTTTGGCCAACACATCCAGGGAAAGCCCGTCATGGCGCTGCCCGTGAAATGATAATTACGGCCCCGCACATCAGTCACCTCAACGTTCAGGCCCATCTGCATCAAGCCATCCCGCGTTGACGTCGCCTTGCCGGTTTTTAAGCCATAAACCTTGCCGTCCTCAAGCACATAGCCATGGGCAAAAGGGTCCAGAACACCCGGTGACATCGGATCGAAGGCGAAGATGCAATGGATTGTCAGATCGCGCCCAAAACTTACGTGAAACCAGCTAGCCGAGCCGTAATCCGCCTCGGGCCTAGGCCCCCAGCTATGATCCATCGTCGAAACGGAATCGATCTTGTAGCTTTTCCCTTTTACCTTGAGCGTACCTTTGAAATGCCCCGTCTGATCAAAATGCCCCTTGATTGGCTTTTCCTTCGGCGCATTCGGGTCCATTTCCGGATCCGTGATGTCATATGGCGGCATAAGGCCCTCATATTCAACATGGAATTCGGTATCGTTTTTCCCTTTATAGGTAAGCATATAATCCATCGGCGGGTTCACTGCTTTCACGCCCAACCCATTGGCAAGCGAATAATCGCCAATTTTTTCCGGAAGCTGCAGATGCGCATGCTCGTCATAATAAAGCGCCTCAATGCAATGCCTGGGAAAACCCTGGATGACCTGCACGCTGGAAAGGACGACGCCCAAAGTCGGGCGCGACAGAAAATAGATGCCAACGTTGATCTGTTCTTCCGGAATGTTAAAACCAAAAAAATTCGTTTCCGCCCAAAGCGGATCGCCATCTGCGGGCAGATGGAATTCCATAACATCCTTTGCTGAAATCATGATTGCTTCCCCCTTGTAGAGGCTTGCGCTCTCAATTAAAGGACGCAGTTTTTTCCTATAAAATCAAGTTTTTTGGGGAAGTGCCGCAACACCACAAGGTTACTTCGAACAAGCCGCTGTCGGGAAATCGACGGCGGCTTTCTTCTTTTACCGGGGCAAGCACCAGACGCATCGGCGAGCAAGGGTTCGCCGGGGTTCGCCGGGGTTCGCCGGGGTTTGCCGGGGTTTGCCGGGGTTTTTGGCCTTGGCGCATAAAAAACTGGCGGGGCCCGAAAGCCCCGCCAGCGTTCTTTTCGTCACCCAAAACGTTTGGGTTCAGTCGCCGC